>DRJJ01000190.1 GCA_011052255.1 Gammaproteobacteria bacterium
TCGATAAAATGCAGCTCAGGCAACTGACGCCAGTTTTTAAAAACCCTGGCAATGGCATCGAAGCTGGTGGCTGTGGTGGTGGCAGAATACTGGGGATACAGCGGCAGTACGATCAGGCGAGATATGCCGGCCTGCTGGAGTTCAGTCAGCGCCTGTTTGATCGAGGGTGTACCGTAGCGCATACCCAGTGCAATGTGTGGGCTGCTGCCGGAGTCCGATTTCAGGGTATCGGCCAGATGGGTGGCCAGTTGTTGCGAGTGAATCAGTAACGGTGAGCCATTGGCAAGCCAGACTTTTTTATAGGCATGGGCGGAACGGCGTGGGCGGATACGCAGGATGACACCGTGTAGTACCAGTTTCCATAACAACGGGTTACGGTCGACCACGCGCGGGTCAGACAGGAACTCGGCCAGATAGCGCCTCAGTGCGACCGGTTCAGGGGCGTCCGGTGTACCCAGATTTATCAGTAATACGCCGGTGTTTTTGTGGTTTTGCATAGTTTGTCATATATTTTTTCTGTGATATGAACAAGTATATCACTGTGCACAGGTTACAGTGAGTCGCATGAATTGGTGGGCTATACTATTTATCTAGCGTTCGGGTTCACGTCGAAAATGGCAAGGCCAGTGATGTGGCTTATTGGCGAGGGTGCCGTGAATCCATCCATGGAGGCTTGACGGCAGCATCCATGCTGCCGACACCTCGCCAATAAGCCGCATCACTGGCCTAACTGAGAGATGAGGCGAATATGAGTTTTATTTTACTGATTACAATATTATCGTTGCCCGTAGTTGCACTGGCTGAAGTCGAGCCATTTAGCGAGCAAGACAGGCTTGCTGCTGACCCTGCTGCTGAAGTTATTCAATCATCTGACGGTGTGAAGGCTACGGATGAGGCGTCCATGGCGTCGTTGGGCCGTGTTGCGAGATCTGCTTTTACACAAACTATTATTGACAGGGAGCCACAGGATCAGATCATAAGTCTGTCTAATGACCAGGACGCGGTTTATTATTTTACCGAGATACGTGACATGTCAGGTCAGGAGATTACGCATCGCTGGTTATACAATGCCAGGGTTATGGCGGAAGTGAGTTTTCAGATTGGCAGTAATCGCTGGCGGGTCTGGTCAAAAAAATATCTGGTCAGTGGCTGGACGGGGTTATGGACTGTTGAGGTTGTCGATCAGGCCGGCACGATTATCCATTCCGATATCTTCACCTATACAGATGCTGAATTGCCATAGGATGGCATATCCTTGCTGTCATGCTCGGCTAACCAGTCGCGCAGTGCATGGATATCAAGCGGTTGGCTTATATGGTAGCCCTGTACCTGATCGCATCCCATTTGTATCAATTGTGTGAGTGCCGGCTGGCTTTCAACGCCTTCCGCAGTAACCTGCATGCCTAGCTTATGAGCCAGGTCTATAGTCGATTCAACGATAATGGCGTCACTATTACTTGATGTCATGTCTGTGATAAAAGTCTTGTCCAGCTTCAGCTCATCAAGAGGTAAATGTTTTAAGTAGGCAAGTGAAGCGAAGCCAGTGCCAAAATCATCGATAGCCGTTTGAACACCAGCCTTATGCAAGGTTTCAAGATTGGCTCCGGCAACTTCCGGCTCTTGCATCATTGCGCTTTCAGTGACTTCCAGTGCAATACGATTGGCCGGTACATTGTGTATTGTGAGCAGGTGTAAAACATTTTCGGCAAGTCCTGGATCGGTTAGATCCCAGGCTGACAGGTTTATGGCGAGTACCAGATCAGGGTAGTCCTGTAGCAGTTTATGATGTGTAGCCAGTGCGTAGTTGAGCACCCAGGCAGTGAGTTGTCTTATCTGACCATTTTTTTCTGCCATGCTGATAATTTCATTCGGTGGCACGGGTCCTTTTTTCGGGTGGTTCCAGCGTAGCAATGCTTCTATGCAGCATACTGTATTATCAGACAACTTGATTTTGGGCTGGTAGCTGAGAGTAAGGCCATTATCCTTGATGGCCTTATGGAGGTCAGAACTCATGCTTAGTTGACTGTTATTGTCCGCCATAAACTTTGTAGAAAATATCTCAATGTCAGAGCGTGATCTTTTGGCCTTGTACATAGCGACGTCAGCATAATTGATGAGCATTTCACGTAATTGTGTGTGTTCAGGCGTTAACGCAATGCCAATACTGCTGCCAACATAAAGCGGTTGATTGTTAATCAACATTTCCTGGCCAAGTAATTGCCTTATTTTACGCGCAACTTTTGTTGCCTGTTTCAAGTGTGTGTCCGGTAATAGAATAGCGAATTCATCTCCACCCAGCCTGACAGCCAGGTCTGATTCACGTAAATGCTTTTGTATGCGTTCAGCGATGCAAAGGAGGACTTTATCTCCTGCATCGTGTCCGAGTGAGTCGTTAATCTCCTTGAATCTATCAAGATCTATCATTAATAACGCGAGCGGAGAATTTGTTTTTATACTGTGAGTAAGGTGAGTATCTATCGTAGAGTGCAATAAAAACCGGTTGGCCAGTCCGGTTAGCGTGTCATGCGTGGCCTGATGTTGTAACGCCCGCTGGCGCTTGTTGATCTCGCTATGCATGTGATTAAAGGCATTAACCAGGGTGCGCGTTTCACTGGTTTGAGGAGTAGATAAACGGAAAGTTGAACGCCCCTTGCCGGCAGATAACAGTGCGGCAGATAATTCCTTTACCGGTTTAATGACGCTGATCCTGAGATACAGGTAACCAATCGCGATTCCGAATAACATGATCAGTGAGGTAATAATCTGATACAGGGAAATCTTCCTGGCGGTACTGGCTACAGTTTCAATGTTGAGCGCGGCAGAGTCTTCCAGTAATTTAGATAATTGTAGTAGTGATTCACGTGTGTTATTGAACAGTGGCCTTATGGTATTGCGTAGCATGGGTATGTCGAGACGCCAGCTATCCGATGACAGAATGGATTTTACGCGTTGATAGGCGGCAAACCATGTTTTGATGTCATGTTTCATTTGGGTCAGCATTTCATGTCCGACCAGACCGATATCCTGGTTGTTTGAAATCTGTTGTATTTCCGCCAGCTGTTCCTGAACGGCGATGTGATGCATTTCAACATTTTGTGATTGTGTCAGTAAGCCCTGTTCAGGATTGCCGAAAGTGCCCAGTCGGTTGGCAACGTAAACGCGAAAAGATCCAATCATCAAGGTCCAGTTACGGCGTACATCACGAAACAGGTTTATGTACTGATAACTGTTGTCATCCGGGCTGAAATCGAGATCATCAATAACCATGGTGGCCGATTGATAGAAGCTGTTATTGGTTTTGGACATGGTGCCTACCATGATTTTCATAGCCGGAAACAGCTTGTCAGAATTCTGGCGAATTTCAATAAAATTTAGACTGGCCTTCTTTAGCTGTACGACATTATCATGCATTCGCTCGAGTATGGGTCTTGCCCTGGTAAGACCGGTGGTGGCAATTTTATCAAGTTTACTGATCAGTATAAGTGTTTTGTCTACGGTGTCGTGAAAATCGTCTTGATGCCTTTTATCTGGAATCAGTGTGAAATTAAGTAAGTGGTATTCTGCATCCCATGCATTTTTATATAGCTGGCGTGTGATATGTTCCATCTTGTTGCGTGTTAATAACTGAGCACGGCTTTCCTTGCTGCTTTGATCAAGGTAGCCAAGACTGCTGATACACATGGCCAGAACCACCAGGCTGAGCATGGCCGCTGCAATCAGATAGCGCCCCTGCAGGCTGCCGATGCGCCGTTTAATGCCTGGCTGGGCTGACAGTGTGTTTTTGGAATCCAAAGAAATATACCACTACGATATCATGTTGAGTCGTGATTTATATAGAACCCCGGTGCTTATTTTCATTTTTATCAATGACATGAGAGTGTTCTGTCTAGTAACGATTAAAACCACACAATATATCGGCTATTAGGCGAATAACTTGAGTTGTGAGGCCTGTTTCTGGCCCGTTCTGGCGGGGGTATGTCAGTTGTTCTGGTGGTAGGGAATGCTTAGTTCGTGTACAGCTTCTACAAGTGCAGCGGTGTGTTCCGGGTTGATGCCTGGGTGTATGCCGTGGCCGAGGTTGAATACATGGCCATTACCTTTGCCGTAACGTTCCAGAATGTAGGCCACTTCAGTGCGTATGCGCTCAGGTGAGGCATAGAGTACACAGGGGTCCATGTTGCCTTGAAGCGCAACGCGGTCACCGATGCGCTGGCGTGCATCACCTATGTCTACAGTCCAGTCCAGCCCGACTGCATCACAGCCACAGTTAGCTATCGCTTCCAGCCACAGGCCACCACCCTTGGTGAATACTACAACGGGTACACGTCGGCCATCAGCCTCCCTGGGCAGGTTTGAGATAATTTTCTCCATGTACTGAAGAGAGAATTCCTGATAATCGCGGGCAGAGAGCATGCCACCCCAGGTATCAAATATCATAAGACTTTGGGCACCTGCTGCTACCTGGGCAGTCAGGTAAGCCGTCACCGCATCCGCCAGTGTATTGAGCAAGTGGTGCATCAGATCGGGACGATCGAATAACAGGCCCTTGGTGTTAGCAAAAACCTTGGTACTACCCCCTTCTACCATGTAGGTAGCCAGTGTCCAGGGACTACCGGAAAAGCCTATCAATGGCACGCGACCACCCAGCTCTCGCCGGATCAGGCGCACCGCATCCATCACGTAACCAAGATCTTGTTCAGGATCGGGTACTGCAAGACGCTTTATGTCCTGCTCAGACCGCACAGGGTGCTTAAAGCGAGGGCCCTCGCCTTCTGTAAAATATAATCCGAGACCCATCGCGTCCGGCACGGTCAGTATGTCAGAAAACAGAATGGCTGCATCCAGCGGAAAGCGTTCCAGTGGCTGCATCGTAACTTCACAGGCGAGTTCCGGATTGTGGCACAAATCAAGAAAGCTACCAGCCTGGCTACGTGTGGCGCGGTATTCAGGAAGATAACGTCCCGCCTGACGCATGACCCAGATGGGTGTTCGGTCGACGGGCTCGCGTAACAGGGCACGCAACAGCCTGTCATTTTTCAGATTATTGGCTGATGTTGATTTTTTACTGGAGGACGTCGACATGTTGTATTCCAAATCAAATGATGTGATGGGGCAGTATAGCGGCCGGCTGCAGGTGTTTCAAACCTTTGTATCATCTGATCTATTCCGTCAGAGGTAAGACGTTTAGATTAGTGGGGGAACGCGCAAGATTTACTTGTGGCCACGTTTTATTTCGGCCTGAATGAGCGATAGGGCACGTAACCAGGGTTTGTCTTTGAGAATAGCGGCAGGTAGTTGCTTCATAGCTGCTTGTCCTATGGCCCGGTTAGCAAAATCACCAGTGAGTAAGACATACAGTAACCGGCCGCGAAAATGGATGGGGTAGTAGTAACTGTGCCCCTGTATTTGAAATTTGTCGATATATTTCTGTACCTGAGCTTCTTCAGCTGTCGCCAGTAGTTGAACGGTGTAGTGACTGAGGTCTCGCGACATAACCCATGCTTGTCCGGCCATTGCTGTTGCACTGTATTGATGATTGATTGAGGTCTTGATCGCAGTTGTATTTTGCGCCACCTGTTTTGCAGGTGATACTGCCTGTCCTGATTTTGTGGTGAATAGCAATTGAGATTGCGGTTGTGTTGAAGCGCTTCCCTGATTATCGGTTTTGGGTAAGGTAAGTTTTGGTATGTCAGTTTTTTTAACGGTTACAAACGGGTCGGGCTCACCAGTCTTTACGGTGTTATTCTGACTGGGTTCGACAGCAGTAATATCCGCTGGTGTTGGGGGAATCATTATTTTCCGTGGGGTGGATTCAGGTGGTTCTGAACCGGATACGACCGGGTTGATGTCACTGATTGCACTCGGGCCAGCTGTTGGTGTAACGGGTGAAATAGTGGAATCATTTATTGCGCTTCTTTTGTCTATGAACAGTTGGTTGATCTCGTCCTGGAAAACAAGTATGCCGGTAATCAGACCAATAGCCAGTAACAATAAAATACGTTGCAGTTTCAGTGCAGGATAACGGTTTTCAAGGGTAGGATTGCCTGTGTCTTGCCTGGGTTTAGGTGCCGCAGTAGCAGTAGAGTTTCTCGCGCATAAAATTTTATGGGCTGCATCATTGAGCCGCGCAGGTATGCCGCTGGACTGCTCAAATATCAGTTTGAATTGTCTGTTGGTAAAAGGCAGATTGTCTGAAGTGTATCCGGCTGTTTGTAACCGGTTTAAGAGATAATCTCTGGTCTGGTTTTCGTTGTATGGTTTCAGGCTAATTTCGTATATGTTTTCCTTGCCTGTAGCCAGTTTTGCAGCTACACGTTGCTCCAGTCCGGGGTTGGAAAATAAAGCCAGTTCCCAGCGGTTATACTCCTGATCAGTGCCTGTATGTATCTGTAACAGCGCGTCGAGTGTTGCATCATCAAGCAGGTGCGCATCGTCTACGATAATCAGTGGGACACTATCCTGATGACGAAGTGAAACTGTTTTTTCCGCCAGTAACAGACGTTGCGTTGGCAGGTCTACGTCCTGTGGTATATCGAGCCGGCCAGCCATGGATCGCAACAGGCTTTGTGGGGTCAGGCTTTTTGCGTTAATCAGGCAGGGCAGAATCGTATCCGGTAACCGGAATTGTAGTTGACGCGCAAGGGTAGACTTCCCCATACCTGTTTTACCCAGCACGATAACAATCATATGACTGGATTCAAGCAGGTGGATAGCTAGATTCAGGTGCTGTCCACCTCGTTCATCAAGAAAGGCCAGCGATTCATTATTCGGTATAAAGGGTGAGTGTCGCAGACCTAGTGACTCAAGGTAAGGACAGTCAGCCTGATTGTTGGTCAATGATGAAGATAGTATTGAGGCCATATTCTATTCCAGTATCACGCCTTCAGAAAAGACAGTGCGGTAGCCTTTATTAGACTGAATGTCACGCATGCGTATCAGTGTATCAACTGCATTATTTCGTTGCGAGAAGTGTATTTTTTTAACCCGTCCGGAAACGCCCTGATATCCGGTTTCTGTAATCAGTGTCCATCCTTCCAGTAAGTCTTCCTGAATATGCAGGTGATAAAACCGCGGAGGTTTGTTGTCCATGGCGGGTGTTTGCATATAGATACGCATCGTTTACCATCGGTTCCCTGGCTGTAATGGTTTTATGTAAGGCTGACCGGGTCGAATAATCGTTCATATTCACGTAAGGCATACCGGTCGGTCATACCTGCTATGTAGTCGGCAATACCGCGGGCCTTGCCATCCGATCCATTTTCCATTTCAAGTTGCATGGTTCTGTTGCAGGCAACAGGCGGTAATAATCCGGTATCATTCATAAATGAAGTATAGAGTGAGCTGATAACTTTTTCAGCTTTTGCAGACATGCGATGTACACGGTAATTTTTATATAGATGAGTGCGCAGGAAACGTTTTAGCTCGAGGTTCTGCTCACGCATGTCAGGACTGAATCTTATCAGTGTTGAGTGGGCTTGTCTCACGTCGTCTATTGTTTCAGGATCTTCGTGCTGCAGAGCTGTCTGGGACGTCGTGATAAGGTCTACTACCTGATCATTGATGATGCGGCGTACTATCTCATGTACAGTGCGTTTGCGGTCCAGGTCAGGATAACGTTCTGTAACCTGTTGCAGTTGTTTCCCGAATAACTGAACGTCTGATAATTGCTCCAGTGTAATCATGCCTGAGCGAAGACCATCATCAACGTCATGACTATTGTAGGCAATTTCGTCGGCCAGGTTAGTTAGTTGTGCCTCAAGGCATGCGTGAGTTCCATCAAGGAAACGTTTTCCTACATCACCTAGCTGAACTGCGTTGGGTAAGGAACAGTGTTTCAATATGCCTTCGCGTGTTTCAAAGGTTAGGTTCAGGCCTGGAAAATCAGCATAACGTTGCTCAAGCTCATCAACCACACGTAATGACTGCAGGTTGTGTTCGAAGCCCCCATGGTCACGCATACAGTAATTAAGTGCATCCTGGCCGGCATGTCCGAATGGAGTGTGTCCAAGGTCATGAGCAAGGGCTATGGCTTCGGTAAGGTCCTCATTGACCTGCAGGGCACGTGCGATTGAGCGGGCAATCTGTGCGACTTCAATGGAGTGTGTAAGGCGTGTTCGATACAGGTCACCCTCATGGTTTACGAATACCTGTGTTTTGTATTCAAGTCTGCGGAAGGCGCCACAATGTATTATACGATCACGATCGCGCTGAAACTCACTGCGAAAAGGTGGTGAAGGTTCAGTGTGATGGCGGCCGCGGGTTGTTTCATTGCATGCAGCATAGGATTTGAGGGAAACCATGCTGTTATGCCTGTTGTTGACAGTCATGTAACATGGCTTTCAGATGATCATGAGAGAATTTCTCCGAGATTTCTGCCAGCCCGATGTCGCGCAGAAGGACCAGGCGCAATGTGCCATCAATATTTTTTTTGTCAACAGACATGAGTTCCAGAAATTGCTCAGGTTTAATGCTGGAAGGAGGGTTGATGGGCAGACGCGATTTTATCAAAAGGTTGCGTGTGCGGTCGACGCTGGCACGGTCCAGCATATTACAGCGTGCGGACAGCTCCGCGGCCATCAGCATTCCGGTAGCGACTGCTTCACCGTGTAGCCAGCTACCATAGCCCATACCGGTTTCGATTGCATGGCCAAAGGTATGTCCCAGGTTCAGTAGCGCACGTTGTCCGATTTCATGCTCATCGGCTGCTACAATCTCGGCTTTGTTTTGGCAAGACCTTAATATGGCATAGCTCAAAGATGGCTCATCTCGTTCCAGGAGTGCGGATATATTTTTTTCAAGCCACTCGAAAAATTCCGCATCTCGTATCAAACCATATTTGATGATTTCAGCAATGCCGGCGCTTAGCTGTCTGTCATCCAGGGTTCTAAGAGTGCTGGTATCGGCAATCACTACTTGAGGTTGGTAGAATGTACCTATCATATTTTTTCCGAGCATGTGATTGACGCCCGTTTTACCGCCCACCGATGAGTCGACCTGAGCCAGAAGGGTGGTGGGTATCTGTATGAAGGGTACACCTCGTTGGTAGCATGCAGCCGCGAAGCCGGTTATGTCACCTACAACGCCGCCACCCAGTGCAATCAGTGTGGTGCTGCGGTTATGGCGCTGTTGTAATAATTCAGTGAAAATACGATTGGTTGTATCAAGCGTCTTGTATTGCTCACCATCTGGCAGAATGGTCGTGGCGACATCCAGGCCATCGAGTGAATGCATAATCTTGTCAAGATAGAGGGGAGCAATGGTTTCATTGCTGACTAGCATGACCTGGTTTCCAGAGATATGCGGTCGGATCAAATCACGCTGACTTACTATCTGGTTGCCTATGTGAATAGGATAACTTCGGTCGTTAAGTGAAACTGTTAGTGTTTTCATAGTGTTATTGTACACCTGATGGGCGGTGGCAGGAAATATCTGGGTTGGATTATTTTTTACTGTCACGGTCTGGTCAGCACGACTACGGTGACAGGGTCCAGGCGGGAATGAACCACTTATCCAGATTTATTATTATCGAAGTGTATTTGTCTGATTATCTCACTAACGACGGCATTGACATGGCGGCCATCTGTCTGAATAATGATATCTGCCAGTTCCTGGTAGAGTGGGCCACGAATAGCCAGTAGTTCCTCGAGTTTTTTACCTGGGTTTTTTGTTTGTAATAATGGGCGCTTGCTGTCACGTGATGTGCGTTGTAGCTGATATTCGACGGAGGTCTGCAGGTAGATGGTTGTGCCTCGCTGTTTGAGATAATGACGGTTTTCAGATGACAGAATAGCACCCCCGCCGGTTGCCAGTACAATTTTATCCATGTTGCTGAGTTCATCTATGATGCTGGCCTCACGCTGCCTGAAACCCTGCTCACCTTCAAGTTCAAATATCAGGGCTATGCTGGCACCGGTTCGTTTCTCGATTTCCTTATCGCTGTCGACAAAACCAAGGTGCAGCCGCTGGGCCAGGCGTTTGCCTATGGTTGATTTGCCAGCACCCATGGGGCCGATCAGAAATAATCTGTTTAGCTTGCTCATTATGCTTCACATGATAACAGCAACCTGATGTTTCAGACATAAAAAAGCCGCGAGCAGGGATGCTGCTCGCGGTGATAGTACTATCAGTTTTAGCGAATACCCTTGTTATAGGATTCTTTAAGAATCTTGGGTGTTACGAAAATAAGCAACTCGTTTTTGTTATCGAGTGTGTGATTATCCCTGAACAGGAAACCAAGCATGGGCAGCTCACCAAACCACGGAATCCGGTTCTCCTTATAGGTGGTGTTCTGTTCATAAATGCCACCCAACACGATGGTCTCACCATTATCGACCAATACTTGCGTTTCGATTTCACGGGTATTTACCGGTGGTACACCTCGAACCTGATTGGAGAAATCCGGCGCATCTTTTGTTACGTTAAGATCCAGGATAATTCGGTCATCCGGTGTGATTTGAGGTTTGACTGTCAAGCTCAGAACAGCCTTTTTGAACTGAACTGATGTTGCGCCACTTGATGTGGCTCTTTCATACGGAATCTCAACACCCTGCTCAATAAAGGCTTCTTTCTGATTGGCAGTAACCAGCCGCGGGCTGGAAATAACTTCGCCTCGTCCCTCGGCATCCAGTGCCTGTAGTTCCAGTTGCAGTAGGTGGTTATTGATTACCCCGACAGCTATACCAAATTTACCTGCATTGGCGGGGCCAGCCGGTAAATTGGTGATCAGATTGTTGGGTGTAAGGGTTGCCGCGTTGCCATTAATTGCATCAGCGCCGGCATACAGTTCCGAGCGGTCATTAAAATTAGTGAATTTGCTTATACCAAATTTTACACCAAGATCGCGTGAAAAATCATCATTGGCAATAACGATGCGGGATTCTATCAGAACCTGGCGTACAGGTATGTCCAGTCGACTGATAACTTCACGGATATCAGCAAGGCGGTCAGATGTGTCCTGAATCAGCAGTGTGTTAGTTCGACCGTCAACCGTAATGCTGCCACGTGGAGACAGCAGATTGTTATCGCTACTCTTGAGCAGGGATGCAATATCGCCGCCACTGGCATAGTTAATCTGGAACCATTCTGTTCTTAATGGTGCCAGTTCTGCGATTTGTTTCTGTGATTCCAGTTCCAGTTTTTCGCGGGCAGCTATTTCTGCACTCGGTGCGATCAGTATTACATTGTCATTTTTGCGCTGGCCCAGGCCTTTGGTCTTCAGGATTATGTCCATGGCCTGATCCCAGGGTACATTCTTCAGGCGCAGGGTAACGCTGCCAGTGACACTGTCACTGACGACCATATTCAGGCCGGTGAAATCAGCTAACAGCTGCAGGACTGCTCTTACTTCGATATTCTGGAAATTAAGTGACAGACGTTCGCCGGTGTAGCCAAATTTTTTCTTTTTAGCGGCAGCTTTTTCATCCTTGGTGGTGGGTTTGAGCTCAATGGTGTACACGTCGCCAGTCTGGTAGGCCAGGTGTTCGTAATCGCTCAGAGGAGTGATGATAATTCGTACACCGTTTCCACGGGAAATGGTGTCGATTTCCTTGACCGGGGTGGCAAAGTCAATTACATCCAGACGTCGTTCCAGATTGGTGGGCAAGCTGCTGTCGAGGAAGTCGACAATTATTTTTCCGCCTTCTTCACGCATGTCGACCGGAATGGACGGGTCAGACAGCTCAATTATGACGCGACCTTCACCACTTTCACCGCGGCGAAAATCTACATTTTTAATACTATGAGTGGCGCGTGCATAGCGGCTGGTGACGCTTTTTGTTTGTGTGCCGCCAGTTTTCGTCATAGCCGGCGAGCTAGCTATTGACTGCGGGCGAGCTGAGGCTGCTGTCGTGCCGGCACCGCTATCCAGTGTAATAATGATGTCATTACCATCAACCCGCGTGTCGTAACTGACCATTTCGGCGAGATTAATAACCACTCGCGTACGACCACGTGCCTCAACGGTGTTGATGCTGCGCGCAACCCCCACGCCAATGGCGCGATTGTGTTTTTTCAGCTTGTTTGTTGTGTCTGTGAGGTCAAATGCAATGCGTGCCGGGTCATCAATCGTGAAACTGACCGGAACCTGAGCCGTATTGGCCATATTTAGTCTGATTTCGACGCGGTCACCCGGCAAGGAAGTTAATGTCAGCTCCTCCAGTGAATTGCCGGCTGCATAGCCTGGCAGGCTGTATACCTGTAACGCAAGCATGCTTAGCAATGTAATAAACATCTTCCCCAATTTGCAAGAGAATGGGTAGTTCGGGAATTGTCTTATGGTTCTTTGGGCAGCCATCCGATATCTTTCCTTTACCGTAGAACGGTTGCAATGATTATTGATCATTTTGGATCCTCCGTCAGGGGAGTACCCTGAAATCATGATTTTTCACTCAAGGCAATTTCAGCCTGTCTTTCTGTCCAGCCGCCGATACCGTCCGGGACGATTTCACGTAACTCGATTCCTGATTCGGTAACGCGCATTATTTTTCCATGGTTCTGGCCCATGTAATGTCCTGCCTTGACGCGATGTATTGTGCCATCTCTGGTTCGTATCAGTGCCCAGGATGTATCTTTCTGCTTTAAGATGCCAACCATGCGCATAGTGTCCAGTGGGTAGGATTCAAGTTCTTCACGCGGACGGTTTTCTTCAGGATGCAGACCACGGTTCTTTTTGCCTTTGCTGGCCAGTGTAGGTAGATTGAATACATCGATTACTGGCAGGAATGGGTTGCGTAATCCTGAAGAGTTGTAGCTATAGGTCTCATGTGGCTTGATCACAGGCAGTGCAGGTACCTTGGTTTTCTTTTGTGCACGAGCCTTTTTCACGTGCTCATGCAAATCGCTCATGTCATTACTGCAGGCAGACAAGCCAAATACCGTGGCTAGTGTAATCAGGATCAGGCGAGTATGGAGTTTGTGAGTAATCATTTGCCCAGCTCTCCTTCCTCGAGATAGCGATAGGTTTTGGCAGTCGCCGACATTATCATTTGGTCATTTTTCTTGGGTACCATGATAATGTTATGCAGGGTAACAATTCTGGGCAGGGCAGCAATGCCGCTAACAAATTCACCAAATTCGTGATAGGAGCCTGTAACCCTTATTTTTATAGGTAGTTCGGCGTAGAATTCCTTGGGTATCTCGCGCTCAGGTTTGAATAACTCAAATTCCAGTCCACTGGAAAGGCCGGTTTGGGAAATATCAACAAGTAATGCCGCTACTTCTGTTTTGTTCGGCAATTGCTTACGCAACTTACTAAAGTCTTTTTCCATTAATACAAGCTGTTGCTTCAGAATGTCCAGATTTGCTGCACGTAGTGCCCTGCCCGTGACACGCTTCTTGAGGGTGATTTCCTCTTTCTCAAGGCTTGCCAGTTTTTCCAGCTGGTCTTGTGTGTCGAACCAGTAAACACCGAAGCTAACCAGAGAAAACAGAAGGACGATGACTATCGCCTTGGCGGCTGTCGGCCAGCTACCTATGTTGCTAAAATCAAGGTCATTCAGATTCAGTTCAGATAAGCTGCTCATTTTCCAGCCCCCTCAGTGTGCTTCTGAATGACGTTGAGAGTGAAATCGCTGACACGGCTGCCGCCGACCAGCTTAGTCTTGATGACATTCAGTTTGGGCTGGTCGAGCCAGTTAGATTTGTCGAGGTTCCACATATAGGATGAAACACGAGCATTGGATTGTGCCTTGCCGGAAATTTTAATTATATTGCCTTTCTGTGAGACACGTGTAAGAAACACTCCCTCAGGAAGTGTTTTAACTAACTCGTCAAACAGATGAACCACTTCCGGGCGACTGGCCTGCAGACGTTGAATGATATTCAGCCGTGCTTGCAGACGTTTCTTGGTGGCATCCAGTTTTTTGATTTCCTTTATTTGCTTGTCGAGCTTTGCGATTTCCTTCTTCAGGTAACTATTACGCTTGGCCTGGTAATTAATACGATCTTCTCCGTAGGTGTGAACGCCAAACATAACGACTACTGCAACCGAGACAGCTATTACCAGAACAACCAGGAAGTTCTTTTGTTGTTCGCGACGTAGCTCATCGCGCCATGGGAGCAGGTTAATTCGTGCCATATCAGTCAAAGCTCCTCAGGGCTAATCCACACGCTATCATCATCGCGGGCGCATCGTTACTCAGTGTTTGGGGCTTGATTCGCGATGCCAGTGACATGCTGGCAAACGGGTTGGCTATTGAGGTGCTGGTGCCAATATGCTCCTCAATGAGTTCATCCGCGCCCGGGATTGAGGCACTGCCGCCGGCCAGTACGATGTGATCTACGTTATTGTACTGGCTGGAAGAGAAAAAGAACTGTAATGCACGGCTGACCTGTTGTGCCATATTGTCTTTGAACGGTTCCAGTACTTCCGGAATGTAGTTATCTGGCAGGCCACCCTGGCGTTTGGCCATACCAGCCTCCTCATATGACAGGCCATAGCGACGCATAATTTCTTCAGTCAGCTGTTTGCCACCGAAAACCTGTTCACGCGTATAGATAATCTTGCGGTCATGTAGCACGTTCAGTGTGGTCATGGTAGCGCCAACATCAATTACAGCAATGGTCATATTGTTGCCACTACCAGGCATTTGTTCGGCCAGAAGTGAGAAGGCATTTTCAAGTGCATAAGCTTCAACATCAACAATCTTGCCTTCAATTCCGGCGATTTCGAGTGCGGCAACACGCATATCGACGTTTTCACTGCGGCAGGCAGCCAACAGGACATCGACACTATCCGGGTTATTTTCAGTTGGGCCAATGACCTCGAAGTCCAGCCTTACTTCATCAAGCGGATAGGGGATATATTGGTCAGCTTCGAGATTAATCTGGTTTTCCATGTCTTCTTCACTGAGACTGGCGTTCATCGGGATTATTTTGGTTATGACCGAAGAGCCCGCTACTGCGACTGCCGCCATTCGGGTGCGGCTGGATGTGCGCTTGACAGCGCGGCGTATAGTCTCTCCGACGGCCTCAACATCAGCGATGTTTTTTTCCACCACAGCGTTTGCTGGTAGTGGCTCGACTGCATAGCTTTCAACGCGAAACCGGCCGTTATGCTCACTTAATTCAAGCAACTTAACCGCGGTTGAGCTGATATCCATTCCAAGAAGGAGTGGCTTCTTCCTCGTGAACAATCCCACGTTAATTATTTCCTTGTTTATACTCGTATTTATAGGGGAAAGGTGCTTAATTACATTAAGAACCAAATGCAACCCTTTGTCAATACATGTGATAAATGTATTTGGTAGTTTTAAATAGCGTCATTCTGACATGATTCTTTAATGAAATAGGCAGGCTTGAATCACACTTTGCCGCTCTGTTTGTTATTGCAGGCACCAAGCTTGTTCTCGCCTGCGCCCCACTATAGATTATTATTGAGTTTACACAGTTTTTCCATGCAATATTTCTCAAAAAATTCATTAAGTCAGGCTCATGCTGCGCGGTCAGCCTTATACTTGGGCCGGACTGTGTTAATGTATGGCCGAAATTATCGGTAAGATTGAAATTAATCTGGGATGTTTGCAACGAGTCAGGATAGTGGTTATATGCATATAAGTTCTTGGTTTAAATGGGTTTTTATCCTTTCTGTTGCTTCAATAGCTGCACTGGCACTGTTACTCGCTGCTGCCTATCTGTATCTGTCGCCTGAGTTGCCAGATACCGAATTACTAAAAGATGTCAAGCTCCAGGTACCGCTGCGTGTGTACGCGCGTGATGGGAGTTTGCTGGCAGAATTTGGTGAAAAACGGCGCAGCCCAATTCCTGTTGAGGCAGCCCCGAAGCGACTGGTACAGGCCTTTCTGGCTGCGGAGGATGACCGCTTCTATGAGCATCCCGGCGTTGACTATCAGGGCCTGATACGTGCCGTATTGCATCTGATACGTACTGGTGAAAAAGGTCAGGGCGGTAGCACCATTACCATGCAGGTGGCTCGAAATTTCTTCCTGAGTAATGAAAAAACCTACTTGCGCAAACTGAATGAGATCTTCCTGTCTCTGAAAATCGAAAATAAGCTCAGTAAGGCTGAAATACTCGGGCTCTACCTGAACAAGATTTACCTGGGTAATCGAGCCTATGGCATCCAGGCCGCAGCACGGGTGTATTACGGCAAGAATGTGCACGAGTTGAATCTGGCGCAAATGGCCATGGTGGCAGGCCTGCCGAAGGCCCCTTCACGTTACAACCCGATCGCCAATCCGCGACGGGCACTCATACGGCGTGATTATGTGTTACGCCGGATGCTGGAGCTGGACTATATTACCGAGCAGGACTACCAGGAGGCACTGCAGACACCGATCAGCGCCGATCTTCATGCTGTGTCGACTGCTTTCAAGGCCCCGTATGTAGCAGAGATGGTACGCGCGGCAATGGTGAAAAAATATGGCAACCAGGCTTATACGCGAGGCTATCGCGTTTATACAACACTAAGTCCACAGAACCAGCAGGCGGCTAACAAGGCCTTGCGCAAGGCCTTGCTGGATTATGATTATCGTCATGGCTACCGCGGGGCAGAGCAACATCTGCAAATGGAGGCAGTCGGTGTCGGTGAGCTGACGACCATGCTCGATAGTCAGTTACGAGGTGTGCCGGTGATTGGTGGCATGCGGGTGGGCGTGGTTACGGAAGTCATGGAAAAAGGCATCATGGTTTACCTGGGGAAGGATCATGTGGTCAAGGTCGAATGGGATGGGCTGAAGTGGGCTAAACCCTATATCAATGATAATCGACAGGGCCCGGAGCCTGAAACCGCTGCACAGATCGTCAAGAAAGGGGACATGATCCGCCTTAAAAAGCAAGCCGATGGTTGGCATTTATCCCAGGTGCCTACGGTATCCGGCGCACTGGTGTCACTTGACCCACAAGACGGGGCGATTGTGGCGCTGGTTGGTGGCTTTGATTTTCTACTAAGCAAGTTTAATCGTGCCACACAGGCAGAACGCCAGCCCGGTTCCAATTTCAAACCCTTTATCTATTCAGCGGCGCTGGAAAAAGGCTACACCGCCGCCACATTGATTAATGATGCCCCGGTGGTATTCGAAGATTCTGCGCTGGAAGGTACATGGCGGCCGGAAAATTACAGTGGCAAGTTTTACGGCCCAACGCGTCTGCGCGTGGCATTAATGAAATCACGCAACCTGATATCCATTCGCCTGTTGCGTGCCATTGGCATCGGTTATGCGGTGAACTATGTCAGCCGATTTGGCTTTGACAAGGCCAGCTTGCCACGCGACCTGTCCCTGGCGCTTGGCAGTACCAGCACCAATCTGACACCGCTCAAACTGGCAACCGGTTACGCCGTATTCGCCAATGGCGGCTTCCTGGTGACGCCTTATGTGATAGATCGCATCGAGACGGAAGATGGAGAGCTGATTGAGCAGGCGCAACCGGCAGTGGCATGCCGTGCCTGTGAGTTGCAGCAAAACCAGGTCAGCCCGGCACCGTCGGAACCCGATCAGGCTGCCGCGCCGAAGCCGGTGACGGCCGAGGCAGAGCAGTTACCTGAAAACCGGGCCAAACGGGTTATTACCGCACAAAATCAATATATTATGTACAGTATTTTGCAGGACGTGATACGTCATGGTACCGGCCGCAAGGCGCTGACTCTCGGCCGCCGTGATCTGGCCGGTAAGACCGGTACCACCAATGATCAGCGCGATGCCTGGTTCTCCGGTTTTAACGGGGCGCTGGTGACCACCGTCTGGGTTGGTTTTGATAAAGGGCGTCCACTGGGAGCAAGTGAAACAGGTGGCCGCGCGGCATTGCCTATGTGGATTACCTATATGCGCGATGCACTCAAGGGGGTTCCGGATCAGGAACTGGCCCAGCCGGCAGGCCTGGTTACCGTGCGTATCGATCGCAAGACCGGCAAACGTGCCAGCAAAAATAACAGCAATACGATATTCGAGATCTTCCGGCCGGAAAATGTCCCGCAAGAAGAAGATGGCACGGAACCGCTGGACGATCCCGGTGGCGGCACGAATACAGAAACCCGTCCCGAAGAGATTTTCTAGTAGTCCTGTGGCCATACTTGAGCGTGACAAGCGCCTGCGTACCCTGCTGGCACAGGAGGCTGCCAGGATCATGGCCGATGACAATGTCGCCGATTTCCAGATGGCCAAGCGTAAGGCGGCCCAGCGTCTCGGTGTTTCAACTACACGCAACCTGCCGGCCAATCAGGAGATCGAACAGGCCCTGCAGGAATATCAACGTCTGTTTCAGGCAGGTAGCCAGCCTGATATTCTACGCCAGCATCGCGAGACAGCACTGGATGTGATGCGTTTGTTTTCGCAGTTCGAACCGCGTCTGGTGGGGCCGGTGCTGGCTGGAACGGCCGGACAGCATAGCGAGATTGAATTACACCTTTATACTGATACGGCGGAAAGCATCCAGCTGTTTTTAATGCATCAACACATACCGTACGAAAGCTGTGAGCGACGTGTTCAGTTCAAACGGGGCGAGTATCAAATGCAGCCTGCTTTTCGCTTTGTAGCGGGAGATGAACAGGTGTTGCTGATGGTTTTTTCGACCGATAGCACACGTCAGCCGCCCTTGAGTCAGGTAGATGGCAGGCCCGTGCAGCGTGCGGACATGGTGGCACTGGAGACGTTGCTTGGTCAGGCAGCACCAGACGAATTTTTATAAATTCAGGCTGTCGATATCAGCCCTGACCTGTTCGGCAGATGCGGCAAAGTGCTTTGCTTCGGCCTCGCTCAGGTTTAGTTGCAGGACTTTTTCCACACCGGCATCACCAATCACTACTGGTACCCCCATCGCAATATCGGTCTGCCCGTATTCGCCATCGAGTAGCGATACGCAGGGCAATATCTGACGACGGTCATGCACAATCGCGCTGACCATTTCGGTGATGGCGGCAGCCGGCGCATCGTAGGCGCTGCTGGTCTGTTTCAGGGCCAGTATTTCGGCGCCCCCCTGGCGGGTACGGTCTACGATAGCATCAATGGCCTGCTGTTCGAGAAAATGATCAACCGGAATGCCTTTTATACAGGTATAGCGCGGTAGCGGCACCATCGCATCACCATGGCCGCCCAGCACCATGGCGGTGATGTCCTTGGTGGCATAACCACTTTCCAGTGCAATAAAGGTGGCCATGCGCGCGGCATCCAGCACCCCGGACAGGCCGAGTACACGGTTTTTAGGCCAGCCGCATCGACGCCAGGCACAGTAGGTCAGCACATCTACCGGATTGGTGACCATGATCAGCATGGCTTCACCGGCCAGATCCTGCATGCAGTCAACAATGCCGTTAATAACACCAAGATTGGTACCGAGTACATCCGATCGTGACATGCCCGGTTTGCGTGGTACACCGGCGGTAATGATCACCAGGTCGGAGTCCACCATGAGCTGCATGTCTGTTGATCCACTCACGCTGGTATCAAAATGGAACAGTGCGGCCGACTCCTGGATATCCAGTGCGGCACCGGCGGCGGCGCCTTCACGGATATCAATCAACACAATTTCCCGCGCCAGTTCCTTGATGGCCAATAGCTGGGCCGTGGCCTCACCGACCCGGCCGGCACCTATGATAGTAATTTTGTTCATAGCACCCTCATGATCAGAATTTTATTGCTTAAAATTGAGTCTAGCTTTTATTTCATCATGGTGCAGTATGAGGCAACGTCACGTAGTGACGCTCTATTACCAGAGCGGGTTAGACCGGGTAATGCGACGGGTAGGGTTGGCGTGCGACACCACTATCGATTGCGGCGCGTGCGATAGCAGGGGGTATGGTGTCAATCAGGCGTGGGTCCAGTGGCTTGGGTATAATGTAGTCCGGCCCGGTTTCCAGATGATCGAGTCGGTAGGCCTTCAGGACTTCTTGCGGTACTGGCTCGTGGGTTAATGCACTCAGCGCATGTACCGCAGCCATTTGCATTTCTTCATTTATGTGGCGTGCCTGAACATCCAGCGCACCACGGAAGATGTACGGGAAACCGAGTACGTTATTCACCTGATTCGGGTAGTCACTACGGCCGGTGGCCATGATCAGGTCATTGCGAGCGCGATGGGCCAGTTCCGGGCTGATCTCCGGATCCGGGTTAGACAGTGCGAATACCACCGGCTTGTCAGCCATACTGAGCAACATGGCCTCAGACACCAGATTGGGGCCTGATACACCGATAAACACATCAGCACCCTGCATGGCTTGTTCCAGCGTGCGTAGATCGGTATCCAGTGCAAATGCAAACTTGTATGGATTAAGGTCATGGCGGCCACTATGGATAACGCCGCTGCGGTCGACCAGCATAATATTGTTTTTATGTGCGCCCAGCGCAACCAGCAGACGCATGGAGGCGATGCCGGCTGCCCCTGCACCCAGACATACGATGCGTGCATCCTCGAGTTTTTTGTTCTGCAGCTCCAGTGCGTTTAACAGACCCGCTGCAATAATAATAGCTGTGCCGTGCTGGTCATCATGAAACACCGGGATATCCAGTTGTTCGATCAGCGCCTGTTCAATTTCGAAGCATTGTGGTGCCTTGATGTCTTCCAGGTTAATACCGCCAAAGGTGGGCGCGATACTGGCCACGGTTTTTATGAAATCGGCCGGGTTGTCGGCGTCTACTTCTATATCGAATACATCAATATTGGCAAAACGTTTGAACAGTACCGCCTTGCCTTCCATGACCGGTTTACTGGCCAGTGAGCCGGTATTACCCAGCCCGAGTACCGCAGTGCCATCGGTAATCACACCCACCAGGTTGCCCTTGGCGGTGTATTTGTAGGCCAGGTCCGGATTGTCGGCAATAGCGCGCACCGGTTCGGCAACACCGGGAGTGTAGGCCAGTGACAGGTCACGCTGTGTGTCACAGGGTTTAATGATTTCGATCGCGATTTTGCCTGCTACTGGCTGCGCGTGATAATCCAGAGATTCCTGTTTGAGATCTTTGATCATGTTATTGCCTTTCCATAAATACCGGGTGACGGAGTCGTATGACTGCTTTTTTCTTGTAGGGGTGAGACCAGCCACGCACAATAATGTGACTTCCGCGGCTGTTCAGTAGATCCTGTTCATTAAAATAGTGCAGGTCCGATCTCGCAATGCGTATCGCTACCGGGCCGTCCAGATTCAGCCAGATCGATTTTCTACTCTGCCCCACACGCACTATCTTGCCGGTGATTATACGATAGCCACGACCCTCCGGCGTAACGCTGCTGGCGGCTACAGGTGTGAAGCCGGGTAGTTGCCAGATTCCGCGTCTGGCTGTACGCGCGCGTTGTTCAGCGGCCTGGTAGCA
>DRJJ01000191.1 GCA_011052255.1 Gammaproteobacteria bacterium
CAGTGAAAAGGCTTCAACATTCATCAGCGTTGTACAGGAATCCAGTTTGGCCAGCTCAAATAGCTCACCTATTAATTCGTTTAATTGCTTGCTGCGAGCATTGGCTATTTCCAGGTACTGGTGTTTTTCTTCGTCACTCAATGTATTGTCTTTTAACAGCAAGGTTTCCAGATAACCGTGTAACGATGTTAAAGGTGTACGTAAGTCATGTGATACATTCGCGATCAGTTCGCGACGCTGCGCATCGTTTTGTTTTAGTGACTCCACCTGTTGATCTATTCTGTCTGCCATCTCGTTAAAACTGGCGCCTAGCAGGTTGATCTCGTCTTCCGAGCCATCCACTACTGCAAAGCGCGCAGCGCTACTGTCGGGATGTCGACTGAAATCCTGCATGATGCCAGTCAACTTACGCAATCGTCGTGTTACGTAGGAGAAGCTGCCAAGGCCTGCCAGCAACGCAACCAGTAACGCGGCGATCAACAGGAACATTGCATATTTCAGGATGTAACTGTCTTTTACCCGATCGTTGATACCATCAAATAATTCACCTCCCAGTATCACGTAAACATAACCGGCCGGCCCTTGTGTGCCGTTAATCTCTGCAACGGAAAATACCTTGTGGCGCTGCAGTGAACGTGGGTCATCACCCGTAAATGGATAGGTCATATCGCCTGACAAATATTCTTTAATTGGCCCCACATCCACAGACAATCGTTTTACCTTGCCACTGGGTGCGGCATAGTCCAGTATCCTGCCCTCCTTGTTAAGCAGGTACACCTCGATCTCGGGATTAATCACCATCAGGTTATGAAACAGTTTTTTCAACGCCTTGTGATTAACCTTTTCACCGGCCAGCCACGCTTCTTCATCTACGATATGCTGCGCCAGACCGGTATTGAGTTTCTGTGTGACTTCCTGCTGATATTTTCCTGCCGTGTAGGCCAACACCAGGTAGAAAGCCACGCCACATAAAAACACGACAGCAAACAGTATCGCCGCCATTTTGTGATATAGCGTTTTAAATAGCATGGTGCTCAGGTATCCATGTGGTTGGAAAATTTGTAGCCCACACCCCATACGGTAAGAATGTAGGATGGACGGGTAGGGTTATCTTCTATTTTGGCGCGCAATCGATTGATATGTGAATTGACTGTATGCTCGTAACCATCGTGACCATAACCCCATACACGATCAAGCAGCTGACTGCGGGTAAATACCTGCCCCGGGTGCATCGCAAAGTGCCACAACAGATCAAACTCCCGCGCTGTTACCTCTATCGTGCGGTCTTTTACTTTTACCAGACGGGTTTGCTGCTCGATCCGAAGCTCACCGGCCTGTACCACTTCGGCCTTCACGCCTTCCTTGACTGACATGGATTCCACGCGACGAAAAATGGCCTTCACTCTTGCGACCAGCTCACGAACACTGAACGGTTTGCTCAGGTAGTCATCAGCACCTGTGTCCAGGCCCAGTACACGGTCTGCCTCGGCCGACTTGGCGGTTAGCATCAGGATGGGGGTATACACCTGGCGTTTGCGCAACTCGGTACAAACCTCAAGGCCGTCCATCCCCGGCAGCATCAAATCAAGAATAACCAGATCATATTCGATGGCTTGCGCCTGTTTCAGACCATCGTGCCCATTGTTTTTCAGATCCACCGTTGCACCCATGTCACGCAGATGCATCGCGACCAGATTGGCAATATCCAGATTGTCTTCGATAACCAGTATGCGTTTCATAGTGATCTTTTTCTTTAGCTGTCAATATAGTAGGTTAAAAAGATCACAGAATCATCACATTTAACCCTGCCAGAGCTGGCTGTATTTGTTACTGTATGCCTATGCTCAAGTATGTACTGGTACTCCTGCTCACGCTGTTCAGCTCGACAGTTGTGGTAGCCGATATTCTGCTCGAATCTGATGTAGAAGTTCCAATAGACCGCTATTCTGGCACCGGCCAGGATCTTGTTCTGTGGTTGCCATCTGAGGCAGGTGATCATGAAACCTACAGGACCACCGCTCAGGCACTTGCCGCACAAGGCACCGAGGTCTGGTTTGCCGATCTGTTGTCTGCCTGGTTCCTGTCTGCGGCAGGCAGTAGCCTTGAAAACCTGCCACCGGATGCGATTGCCGAACTTATTGAAAAGACCCTGCAACAATCCGGCAAACGTGTTTACCTGATGGCCAGCGGCAGGGGCGCTATTCCGCTACTACGCGCAGCACGCCAATGGCAACTCAAATATCCCGGCCAGCAGCCCCTTGCAGGCGTCATTCTTGTTAGCCCAAACCTGTTTGTGCGCACACCGGAACCGGGCATGGATGGCGAGCTGCTGCCCATCGTCAGCGCTACCAATCTACCGGTTTACATCATCCAGCCAGACAAATCACCCTGGTACTGGCAACTTAAGCGGACAGTTCCGGCACTGGAAATATCTGGCAGTACGGTGTTTGCACGTTATCTCGAAAATGTACGCGACCGATTTTATTATCGCCCGGATGCAACACCCGCTGAACAGGCAAGATCAAACCAGCTGCCAGGCATTATCGTCAGCGGCCTGAAACTGTTAAAATCATCTGCTCAACAGGAACGTCGGGCTAGCCACAACTACACCCGTGCCGCGCCGGTAGCAGAGGGCAAACCGGAACGTAGCCTGCGTCCGTACAGAGGCAGGCCACAACCACCGCTACTGAACCTGCCAGATCTGGACAATCAACAACATAATCTGGCGGACTACCGTGGCCAGGTAGTGCTGGTAAATTTCTGGGCCAGCTGGTGTCCGCCCTGTGTGCACGAAATGCCATCCATGCAAAATCTACAGGATCATTTTGCCGGCCAGCCGTTTACTATCCTGGCGGTGAATATGGCTGAAGAACCTACGGCTATCAAACGCTTTTTACGTGACGATGTGAAGGTCAGCTTCACCATTCTGCAAGACGCCGATGGTTCCACTCTCAATCGCTGGAAGGTATTCGCGTACCCGACTTCTTATCTGATTGGCCGTGACGGCACGATTAAATATGCCCTGTTCGGTGCGATAGACTGGGACACACCTGATGTGATGAGTATTGTTAACAATCTGCTGGCAAACCAGTAACCCGCTAGCCCTGTTTTAACCACTGCGCTACATCGCGCGCGTAGTAAGTCAGAATCGCATCGGCACCGGCACGCTTGAAGGCCAGCATGGATTCCATCACCACGCTACGCTCCTCCAGCCAGCCGTTTTGTGAGGCCGCCTTGAGCATCGCGTATTCACCACTGACCTGATAAACAAAAGTCGGCGCACCAAATTGGTCTTTGATGCGGCGCACAATATCCAGGTAAAGCATGCCCGGCTTGATCATCACCATGTCGGCACCTTCTTCAAGATCCAGCGACACCTCCCACAGCGCTTCATCGCTATTGGCCGGATCCATCTGGTAGGTGTATTTGTTAGCACCAGCCAGATTGCTGGCTGAACCCACTGCATCGCGGAACGGGCCATAGAAACTGCTCGCATATTTGGCTGCATAGGCCAGTATGCGTGTATTTCGGTAACTCTCCTGCTCCAGTGCGTTGCGAATGGCCCCTATACGCCCGTCCATCATGTCGGAGGGCGCAACGATATCGGCACCTGCCTCGGCATGTGACAGGGCCTGCCTGACCAGCACCTCGATAGTCTCATCGTTGAGTACATAACCCTGAGCATCTGTTAAACCATCCTGGCCGTGGGTGGTAAACGGGTCCAGTGCCACATCGGTAATCACTCCCAGCTCAGGAAAGCGCTGCTTAATTGCGCGTACTGCTCGCTGTGCCAGTCCTTGCGGGTTAAACGCCTCGCTGGCATCTTCCGATTTGGCCTCGGCAGGCGTTACCGGGAACAGCGCCAGCGCCGGGATGCCCAGTTCCAGGGCGTTCTCGGCCTCCTGTAACAGCTGGTCAATACTGACACGCTCAACTCCGGGCATGGAAGTCACGGCCTCGCGCTGATTTTCACCTTCAATCACGAACAGCGGGTAAATCAGGTCATCCACCGTCAGGCAGGATTCGCGCATCAAACGGCGCGAGAAATCATCCCGGCGCATGCGTCGCATACGCACCTTTGAATAGGCGCCACGGCTGGTATCGAATACAGACATCGTGTAACTCCCTGAGTTGGTTATGAAAGTAGTTTATCTGGTTTGCGTTGGGGGTTGTAGTGCTAATTGATGGTTTGGGTGAAAACTGTTGATATTGCGAGGAGGACGTAGGTCGGGTTAGCGATAGCGTAACCCGACCTACGGCACGCATTGACGGCAATGTTCAGTTGTAACTCTAATAGTTCTTTGCAAGGTTATACAGCCGACTCACAGAATCCCTACGGGCTTCATTGTGAGTACCCTACAGCACTTCCAGTGCTGTCAGGGCAAAAAAAACCCTGCCGGGGGAGGCAGGGTAAATGCGCTTAACAAAAACATTGCGCTGGAGGAGTCAACCATAAATCAAGTGCGTTCCTCACCGGCGGTCTTTACTCCCTTGCGTCGTGAATCACTCACGTCAGCATGGGGCCGTATGGTGTCTTCAGGATTTCCACTCAAGGTGGACATTCACACCAACACCTTCAAACCGCCCGGTAACAAATCTGTTTAGATTCAGTACGCATCCCGACAAACCGGGAGGAACGCGAAACTTTTGCTCTAACAACTATTTCGGCAATCATTCTGCTTTCTTGAATGCACCTTGTCAGAGGCTTTGACATAGTAAAAGCAAGTGCCATGCCAGATCTGCTGCGCTTGAGATAAGCAATTGTTATGAAAGAGATAATACGCCAAGGTGTGTTGCAAAGCATATTGAGCACTACAGGAATATGACGCCTGAACGTCAATTTCCTGTCAATTTCTGACGTAAAAGGTCACTCTGAGTGACCTAAGGGTGATGGAAATCTGCCTGTATACCGGGCTTTTAGCCCAGCGTATCTGAACGATCATCGTTACGCGGCCTGGCATGGCCATCACCCAGTATGTTGCGCACCACCACCGCCTCGTTCAGTAATGCCTGCAACGACAGGGCAGCGGATGCGGACTGGCCCAGACTTAATACCGATAACTGCTTATGACGTTTTAATAAAGTGAAATATTCATCGGCCTGCAGCCACGGTTGAATTCGGTCAAAACCCTGTTTAAGCATGTCGTGAGCACCACTACGCTTCCGGCTTAGCAGTAACTGTCCATACACCAGACTAGCCATCGCTCGGTACTTTTCACTACCAAGGGTGCTTAACTGATTGTCAAAATCTACCTGCGAGAAATGGTCAAGCCAGTAGCGCGCGACCATATCCATTATTTTAAGAAGGGGTGTTTCAGCTCCTTTCAGGTAGGCTTGCTGTAAAAGCCTGCCAACACCCTCTATGTTTTCACTGGCCAGTGCGTTTGTTTGTGGTTCTGCGAACCATGCAGACAGGCGCAAGGATTGCTGTTGCCACATTTCGGGTATAGTCCATGATAGGGCCATAATCGATACACCGGTTGGAATATGGTCGAAGTAAAAGATAACATTAGCACAAGATAAGCACGCAACGAGTCATTTGTCAGTATCTGATATGAACCATACTGACATAATGTGTCTATATTAAAGGGCCTCTGATGAATGCTGTTTAAATGATAGATAAGACTGTTCAAACACAAAAACAGCCCAGCCGGAAAAACAGACACCATGCATGCCACTTTACCGTTACTCGAAAATAGCGACTTCCCTGCGATCAAAAGACTGGCCTTACAGACCGTACAGGTCAACCTGGGCTATCGATGTAACCAGCAATGCCTGCATTGCCATGTCAATGCCGGCCCCGGCCGCAAAGAGAATATGGATCGCAAAACCATTGATCAGGTCCTTGATTTTGCATTCAAGTCCGGTGCTAACACGCTGGACCTTACCGGAGGTGCTCCTGAGCTAAACCCTCACTTTCGTGCGCTGGTCAAACAGGCGCGCTCTCATGGGCTGGAGGTGATTGATCGCTGCAACCTGACTATCCTGCTGGAACCCGGACAGGAAGACCTGGCAAAGTTTCTTGCGTCGCAAACGGTTCAAATCGTTGCATCGCTACCCTGTTACCTGGAGGAAAACGTAGACCGGCAGCGTGGCAAGGGTACCTTTGAATCCAGTATCCAGGCCCTGCAACGGCTCAACCAATTGGGCTATGGCATGCCTGGCAACAAGCTGTCACTCAATCTTGTCTACAATCCGCAGGATGACAGCCTGCCTCCAGATCAGCTCAGTCTCGAAAAAAATTACCATCGACATCTGCGTGATAACTTCAATGTCGAGTTCAATCACCTGTTTGCGCTGGCCAATATGCCCATCAAGCGTTTTGGCAGTACGCTAATATCTAAAGGCCGTTTCGGACAGTACATGCAGCTGATCCGCGATGCCCACCAGGATAAAAACCTGTCTGAGGTGATGTGCCGCAGCCTGATCAGTATCGACTGGCGTGGTTATGTCTATGATTGCGACTTCAACCAAATGCTGAACCTGCCGATACACCTTAATACACCACAACCCACACATATCAGTGAACTGGATTACCGCCATCTGCAAGGGCAGCCGGTGCGTGTAGCCGACCACTGTTATGCCTGTACTGCCGGGCAAGGCAGCAGTTGTGGCGGTGCGCTGGATGACTAATCAGAAACTATGCGACTTCAAGACGAGCAAGCATTCCGTCAAGCAGGTAATTGATAGGTTCAGTGCTGTCAATTCAGGCATGATGGAGTACTTGCATGACAGGCAAAGACACTTTTACGGTAAAACCGGCTGATCTGCCTGCACCACCGCAGGCCGCACTTAAAATTCTGCGCGCCTGTTCCCGCAAAGATATAAACAACAGTGAGCTGGCTGAGCTGGCAACCCATGACCCGGTTTTATCTACAGAGCTGTTACGTATCGTCAATTCGGCATTTTTCAGCATGCCATCCGATATCAAGTCGGTAACCCGTGCGGTCAATCTACTTGGACAGCGCGCCTTACGCAACCTGGTATTGTGTATTTCAGTACGCGACTCGGTACGCCAGAATGCACTGCCTGATTTTGATATAAGCAGTTTCTGGGAAGACACGCTGCGTCATGCGGTGGCCGCACGACTGCTGGCTGAACATTCGGATCTGGATGATGACGAATGCTTTACCGCAGGCCTACTCCAGGATTTTGGCCTGCTGGTGATGTGTTTTCTGCAGCCCTCCAAGGCAAGCGTCTGGCATGATTTACGTAAACTGGACCCTGATCAACGCTATGAACGCGAGCAACAAGTATTTGGCATTACGCATGACAACCTGCTGCAGATCCTGGGGCGCTCCTGGTCTTTACCCGATGAACTATGCGCAATACTCGGTACGCATCATGACTGTAAGGCATCGAGTTTATCGGATGCCGATAACCGTATGTGTAAAATCCTGTACCTGTCCGACTGGATGACAGCCATATTCAACGTACAACAGACCGGTGATTGCCTGCGTCAGTACCAGTCACTTGCGAATGAGCTATTAGGGCTCACACTGGAGCAGGCAGACACCTGCCTGGCTGCCATGCCAGCTATGGTCGAAAGTTCTGCCGTCGCACTGGGCCTGCATATCCAGCAACAACCCGACTTCGAAGATATCCTCAGTCAGGCCAATGAACGACTGGCAGAGGAAAACATGAGCTACCAGGAATTAACCTGGAAGCTTGAAAACGCACTGGCAGAACAGGACCGCCTCGCGGCTGCTCTAGACCGGGAGCTGCAGGTTGCGCGCGAAATCCAGACTGGCCTGTTACCGTCCAGACGCGACTCCCGGTTTCCGGTGATTGGATACAACCACTCTGCACTGGAGTTGTCCGGGGATTTTTTCGATTTCTTTGAACTGCCTGATGGCAGGATCTACTTTAATCTGGGCGACGTTTCTGGCAAGGGCGTGACCGCTGCTTTATTAATGGCCAAGACCTGCAGCCTGTTTCGCTGCCTCGGCAAACGTGAGCACGATCCAGCACGTCTGTTGTCCACAGTTAATGATGAGCTGGCCGAAACCATGATACGCGGTATGTTTGTCACGCTCACCTGCGGCCTGTATGACCCTGCCACCGATCAGGTGCAGCTGGTTAATGCCGGACACCCGCCTGCTTTACTCATTTCAAAAGAAGGAGAAATAACCGAGTTATCGGCATCTGGCCCACCACTGGGGATCATGGCTGGTAGCCAATATACCATAGAAAAAACAAGTTTGAGCGGGGGCTGCCTGTACCTGTTTTCAGATGGCCTGATCGAGTGCGAGTACGCTCCAGACAGGGTGCTGGGCGTGTCCGGGCTTGCAAAATTGCTACACAAATTGCATGATCGGGAACCGGACGAGCTAATTAAATTACTGTTCAGTCAGTTTATCGCTCAGGCAGAAACACTGAAGGACGACATTACACTGGTGATGGTCGAAAAAAGGACGCCGCATGCATGAAACTCTGCTGGAAATCAGTCTTCCGGCCGATGCCTGTAACCTGAGAGAGATTCGGGACAAAATTCGCAATGCCACGTTGACGTTAACCGATTGCGTTGAAACGGTTGACCGAATCATTCTGGCGATTAATGAAGCCTGTATGAATGTTATTCAGCATGCCTATCCGAATGACTATAACGGGCAACGTGACATCGTACTGGATCTATACCGTGATGAAAATTATCTGGTCATTCTGGTCAAGGACCATGCGCCGACAGTCGATCCCGGTAATATCAAGCCGCGGGACCTGAACGATATTCGACCCGGAGGACTCGGCGTTCACTTTATTCGCGAAATCATGAATGAAGTTGAATATCTGGGCCAGACCGGAGAATTTGGCAATGTGCTAATGATGAAAATCAAACTTGTAAACCAATAACTTTGGACTATAGAGAGAATCACGTGGAAATTAAAAAACGCAACGAATCCGGATACAGCATTATTTCACTGGTGGGTGAAGTGGATCTGCATTTCTCACCCAAGGCACGAGAAGAAATCCTGAAAGCCCTCAAAAATAATGAAAATGTTCTGGTTGAGCTGTCTGAAGTGTCATATATCGATAGTTCGGGTATTGCCAGTCTGGTCGAAGGCTACCAGATGAGTAAAAAATCGGGGCAGACATTTGGCTTGCTCAGCGTCAGCAATGCAGCCATGCAGGTGCTTAAACTGGCACGTCTCGACAGTGTATTCCCGATTTATGACAATGTGGAAGATGTTAAGGACTAATCAGGTACAGGTATTGAAATTCAGCCGTTTCCAGACAGGGTGTAAATGATGACCACGCAGAACAACAGTGATGATTATGTCATAAAGGTGAATGACCTGATCACACACTTTGGTGACAGGCAAATCCTTCATGACATCAATGTAAACATCAAAAAGGGTGAAGTCATGGTCATCATGGGTGGTAGTGGCTCAGGCAAGACCACGCTGCTTCGTCATA
>DRJJ01000192.1 GCA_011052255.1 Gammaproteobacteria bacterium
CATTTTTTTGTACGCGTGCACCCACATCGACATACACCTTGCTCACCAGACCGGATACCGGACTGCTTAGTACCGTCTGCTCAGCCCATTGCAGTACGGCGTCCACCTCTGCTGCCTGAACCATCGTGTTAAACAGCAGAGTAGCGATTATGAACAGGTACTTTAGCTTGTGTTTCATGGTGCGGTGTTCTCCTCACTGCGTGCTTTTTCCACCGCAGGTACGGCATCTGGCGATGTGGTTTTTTCTGTTTGTGCTTGTCCGGTCAGGGCCTCAAGTCGCTCCCATGCCAGCTCCAGCGAATAGCGCACGCGTGCCGCCTCCAGCCGTGCCTCTGAAAACCGGCCCATCGCATCGCCCAGATCTGTTTTCAGATCCAGCTCATACTCAGCCCGGCTCCGATCCAGGTATAAATCCCGAAAATCCTGCAATACGGTCACCTCATCACGTTGCGCCTGCAGCACGTATATGTCCTGCCAACGCTCTACCAGGCGTTGATTCACATCCATTTCCTTTGCCAGCACATCGGCACGCAGGCGGGTAATACCGGCCCTTTCTCTGGCGATATCCGCATCAACCGCACCACCGGTGTACAACGGCACCTTGAATACCAGTCCGACACGAAAAGGATCGCGCCCGCTAGTTTCGCGAGAGTACTGGGACACCTCCATTTCGGCATCAATCACCGGGCCATCGCCAGCCCGGGCTCGTTCAAGCCTTGACTGAGCCGCTGCCATCTGGCGGCGTAAGGCCAGGATAACCGGGTTATTCTCCTTTGCCTGCTTGTGTAATTGTTCCAGATCCGGCAACTTGCGCTTCTGATGACGCAGGACGGGCAAGGCCAGATCAGAAGACAATTCTCCTGTTCGGTTCATGCTGATCGCTAACCGGGAGCGCGCCACACGACGAGCAACATCCGACGCATAGCGTTTACGGCGTGACTGCTGATACAGGCTTTCTGCCTCCAGCAAGTCGATATCTGACACCTGCCCGAGTTCATTGCGGTCTTTTACCCGGTCAAAACTTACGTACGCGGTAGCCATATCCTCGTTATCGCGAATGTAGGCCAGGTCTGCCAGTAACACATCAAAATAAGCCTGCATAATACTAATACGTCGCTGTACGATCATGTCCTGCAATAACAGGCGACGAGCTGCAATATCTTCTTCACTGGCTCGTAAGCCGGCTTCATGCCGGCCAAAGTCATACAGGCGCTTGCTGACTTCGAGCGCAATCTTGTTGTCATCATTTTTTCTGAGAAAAGCTGTACTACTGGGTTCGATATAACGTAAGCGCCCGGTGACCGATGCATTGATACCGAACTCGGATTCGGTACGAGCCTGTTCGGCCTGTACCAGTTCCAGATCAGCCTGTGCGGCGAGCAGATCTGGATGCATGGCCTCTGCCTGCTGCAACGCAAATTCCAGTGTCATCGGTTCTGGCATGGGTGCGCCCGGTTGTGCCTGAGCTACCGTGGCCATCCACAGTCCTGGCATAACCAGGGCAACACAGACAAACCGGTATAGCTTGCCAGTCACGAATAGATGACTTACGAAAGAAGACATAAATAACAACTGTTTTTATTGACTACGGTCGGCTGCACGCTGGGCCTTACGTTTTTGTCTTTTATAACGGGTAAAACTGGTTTTTTTATACAGACCCTGGCTGGCGTATTCACCCAGCCACATAAATTCCTCAACACCGCTGGCGGCACCGGTATAACGCACCACCAGCTTGCCATCCAGATCAAAAAAGGCCATCACCGGTGTTGCGTCACGGTTACGAGCCACCTTCGAAAAAAACTTTTTTGGTGTGGTGGGTTTGCCCTGAAAATCGTTTATCTCAAAGGTTGTTTCTATATCAACTGAAAAAACCAGAAAGTGTTTCTTAAAATAATCCTGCACCTCTGGTTGATTCAGGATCGTTTCTTTCATGCGGTGGCAAAACGGACATTCTTCCTGTTCAAAAAAAAGAAAAATACCCTTCTTTCCTTCATCGCGCGCAGTTTGCAGTTCTTCAGCATAATCACCCAGCGACTGTTCAAAGAAATAATCGGCCGGATCACGCGGCACACCGGCTGTGGCAGGCAGTACATAAGATACGGCCACTACAGATGCCAGTAGTGCTAAAAGAGCTATTCGGTGCTGTGTCAATAAAGCCATAACAGCAGTTTCCCTTATCTTGGTAAACCAGGTCAATCCCAATCACAGAACGAGGTTAATGGTTATTACAACCACCACCTCAACCCTTAAGACCATTATTTGTCGGGAAAGTTATATCATGTTGTTATTTATATGAATTTACCATTTATGGCCCGGTAACTGTACAGCGAACACAAAAGCGGGCAGGGATAACACACAGCCGTAGGATGCGGTGAGGGACGAACCGCATCATTTTTCCCATGCTACATGCGATGCGGTTCATTAAACCGGACCAGCGCAGTCGCGGGCGAAGCTGGTGGGGATACCGATTAAAACAGCTTGACAGTACCTCAAGAAATATCTGATTGCACTGCTATCCCGTTAACGTAAACTAAATGCTGTTGGAATGTAATCTGTGTATACGCTAACAATGACACCGGACATGGAACCGGTATAGCCTGTTAAAGACACGCTATTCGCCATCCGTGGCCGCTCGACTGCCGCTTCCGTGCGGCAGACGATCTTTAACAGGCTATACCGATCCCATATCCTACTTTTGTACTAAACCATTATGTAACGGGACGTCAGTAAACTAGTATAATTCGTTTGCAGTTGATCTTACTTTGTTTGAACGTGGCACCTTGTTGTTTTTTTCACGAACCAGCTTTAAACAAACTTCCGGGTTATTGGTGTAAATTATGTCCTGGTAGTGGAGCCATTGATAGGAAGCATCACCACAAATCTCATAACCTTTTGGTTCCAGGTAGTTAGCGATGGAATAGTGAACGACTTGGGGTAATGCAAACATGATGACTACACCAGCAATAGCGGTTCTTCCAACGTTTTTCAATATCCGGTCAGAAGGTGGCCGCTTTATCCAGACCTCTATTATCATGCCTGTGAATAAAGCCCCCAGACCAATACCGCCACCCAGCATGTAGAAGATGCCTTTATTAAACGCGATACTCGGAGACATTGTAATAAGCTGCCTGGCTGTATCTATTGCAATGAAACCAAATAGCACGAGCGCGCCAAGCGACATCGATATTAGCCCCAACAATGTGATGTATTGTACTAGTAACGAAGGCTTTTGAATTTCCTCCATCCTAGTTGATCACTGGCGTGGATGACAGGAACTTCCTGATGGATCGATTAACCAGCTTCACGAATATTCTTTGCGCTGATTCAACTGCATAGTCAATGAGTGAATCGGTAGCATCATTTGCAGCATCCTGTATGCCCTTTTTCATGCCTTCGACATGGCTCTTCGCACTACCTTCAAGCTCATCCAACCCTGCAACAATCCGGTCTGTGATACCGTAAGTTTCATCAAGAAAAGTTAAGCCTGCAGTCCCTAGCAACCCAATAAAAACCACTGCCAAGATAGGGCCAATAGCTATTGTAGTAGCACCCAGACCTGTAGCAACTGCGATGGATAAGCCCGTTGTAATTCCGACTTTAACAATATCGGTAGCCAAGGTGCCAACCAGCCTGTTAAGAGTGACCTGATCAGTCAGAAAAAAATCAACCACTCGGTAAGTGGTGAGCAAAACGATGGTAAGGATACCACCTACTTTTGCGGCATTGATAGCGCCCGCTTTACCCAGTCCCATGGTAATTACCTTGGGGTTGCTGATTCCGTATCGGGTGCCAGTTAGAACCCTTCTTAAACCCGGATAGCCCTTAAGAATAATATGCGGCATGCCACGGTAGGTTTTTACATAGACTTTGGCGCCGATGCCACCAAGATCACCGACCAGTTTCGTCAGTGTTGCTATATCACCACCGGATGAATAGTAATTCGCGCCGAACTCGAGTTTACTTTTGATTTTCTGCCAGGTTTGTTGGATTTGAGTCTTGTTTTTAACTGAGATTGACCTGACTATTGCATCCATTTCTTCAATTGAGACCAGAAATACTTCATGTCGATTTGAGCGTATAGTCTGTTTTAAGGCTTGTTTTTCCTGCTCCGTGAGCATGACTTTCTCCCTTTTCCTTGTCTGGGTCTAAATCCACAGGCTGATAACCAAGGCCTGATACCGTCACCATGTTTAATTGCTTTCTTTCCTTACTGGCACTACCAATTTCACACAGTATAATTAATGCAAATCTACCATTTGCCATAAAGCGAGACAAGCACCAGTGTAACCATTCAATAATTCCACAACAAAAACATGTGGTTAACTATTGATAGTTGTATTCACAATACAATTTCTCTCTGCTGCCCCGCTAGCTTTGAAGCGAGTACAAATGCAGGATATGGAATTGGTGTAGCCTGCTAAAGACCGTCTGACCGTTTACAGGTATCCTGATGCATGGCCCTTTGGCCGCATGGACGCGGCAGTCGAGCGGCCACGGATTATGCACAGCCGTAGGATGCGGTGAGGGACGAACCGCATCATTATTCCCATGCCACATGCGATGCGGTTCATTCTTCACCACATCCTACACCCCTAAATCTTTATCAGCCATTATCGAATTAGACCGTGCATTACTTGCCCGGCATACTGTTTACTGACCGTCGGCAGCGGGGAAGCTGCCGTCGAGCGTACAGGGATGTATTTACAGCGTGTCCGTAAACAGTATGCCGGGCAAGTAATGTACACCTTAGCCTGTTTCCATATTCTTGAAGCCTGCATTCATAAACGTTTTCTAAATCTTTATCGTCGCAAGACTGCAATCCATCGATAAAAATTCAGCATACTCACCAATGCCCCGGCAACATAGGTAAGCGCGGCAGCCAGCAGTATCTTGCGCGCGGCCGGCATATCCTGTTCAGACAGGTAGTTGCCTGCTTCCAGTATGGGCAACGCACGCGAAAAGCTCGCATTCCATTCCACAGGCAGTGTCACCAGTTGCACCACCACGCCCAGTAACATACCCGCCGCTGCAACCAGCAACAGCCCGCCACCTACCGACGGCACGCGCGTAACAGCCGCCAGTACCGGTGCGATCATAATAATCCCAATCGACACTTTCTGTAACACCTGATACAAACCAACAATGCGTGTACGCCAGTGAAACGGTGCATAATCACTGGCGTGTTGGTGCGCATGCCCAACCTCATGTGCTGCGACCACAACGGCGGTCAGATTACGTCCGTTAAACTTGTCCTCGGTCAGGCAAACACGTTTTTGCTGTGGGTCGTAATAGTCCGCTTTTTCATCACTTTCGACACTGACCTGTTGCAGGTGTAGCTGCCCCAGCAGGTGCTCGGCAAACTCGCCACCGGTCCCGGCCAGATCCGGTCGTTCCGCTGAATAGCGTTTAAGTACAGTGTTTACCCACCATGAAGGCCCAAAGATGAGAATCAATAATAATGCCACTACCAGGACGATCAGCATGTCTTTTTACAGGCCAGCAGCCCGGCCGCAAGATCAGGGTAAACCGGATCAACGCCCAGGTGCTCACGCATTAAAGAATTATCGATACGTTTCGATTCGGCCAGATAACTCAACATACCGGCCGTCAGTTGCTTGTCTGCCTGTGTGCGACTGATCACCGGCGGACGAGCCAGACCCAGATAATCGGCAACCTGGTTAAAGTAATCAGTCATGGTTGAGGGATGGCCATCGCAGATATTATAAATTGCGGCCGGATTATCATGGCGTACCACAGCCATGCAACTACGCACCAGATCGGTTGCGTGGATGCGGTTGCTCCAGGGTGATTCCGTTTCAGATAATACCGGCGCCCCGCTTTGCAGTCGTTTTAGCGGTAGCCGGTTCGGCCCGTAGATGCCTGGCACACGCAGAATTACCGCAGATGTCCCAATGCCTTGTGCCCAGCCGGTAAAGACCTGTTCGGCATCAACACGTCTGCGCGCTCGATCAACTAGCGGGGCAGCAGGCCGGTCTTCTGTAATCCAGTCGCCCGCACAGTCGCCGTAAATCCCGGTGGTACTGATGAGCACCGCACGCTCTGGCGGAGGACGCGTCTCATCGCCTGTCAGGGCTACTGTAAAATGGCACATACGCGTATCGTTTACCCCGCTTGCAGGGGGTGGGGCAAGGTAGTACAACCAGGCATTCTGTATATCAATGAGGCCCGATGCCAGTGGCTGATCA
>DRJJ01000193.1 GCA_011052255.1 Gammaproteobacteria bacterium
CGGTAGGTATTGAGGTGCATCGCATACATTGGCAATCCCGCTCGGTAGCCGAATCCATACAGGGGTTCATGATCAACTTTGCCGAGGCGGTGATCATCGTACTGGTCATACTAACCATAGGCATGGGATGGCGTCTGGCCGTGATTATAGGTACTGCGCTGGTGGCGACGATTCTGGGCAGCTTTTTGCTGATGTCCATATTTGGCATTGATCTGCAGCGCATGTCCCTGGGTGCATTGATTATCGCACTGGGTATGATGGTCGATAATGCCATCGTGGTCGCAGACGGTTATGTGGTACGGCTAAAAAGTGGAATGGACAGGGTAAAGGCCGCGACCGAGGCAGGCACAATGCCATCAATACCCTTGCTGGGTGCAACCATAGTCGCGGTAATGGCCTTTTACCCGATATCGGCATCAGATGAATCTGCCGGCGAGTATACCGCCACACTGTTTAGTGTGGTGGCCATTGCGCTACTGGTTAGCTGGCTGGTCTCGGTGACCGTGACGCCAGTGCAGTGCATGGATATGTTAAAGGATGCAGGAAATGGTCAGGATGACGATCCCTATTCCAAAGGCTTTTATCTAAAATTTCGAAATTTCCTGGTGAAGGCAATTAAGGCCAGATACCTGACCATTGGTGTCATGGTGGTGTTGCTGGTAATTTCCGTGATTGGTTTTGGTTATGTTAACAAACTGTTCTTCCCTGATTCATCAATGCCAAAACTTATGATCGATTATTGGGCACCACAGGGTACGCGTATCGAAAAAACATCTGCGGATCTGGCAAAGCTGGAAGCATACCTGAGCAAGGATGACCGTATTGATAGTGTTGCTACCTTCGTCGGTTCAGGACCGCCACGATTCTATTTGCCTGTGTCACCAGAAAGCCCATATTCTTCGTACGGCCAGCTAGTAGTGAATGTGCACGATTACAAGCAAATTAGTAACCTGATCAGTGAGCTTGGCCCCTGGGTAGCAGAAAATTTTCCCGATGCGCAAATACCTATCAGGCGTTTTGGGGTGGGTCCCAGTGACACATGGAAGTTTGAAGTGCGTATCAGCGGACCGGCAGTGGCCGATGCGGATATCCTGCGTGGTCTGGCCGGACAGGTTGGCGATATACTGAAAAATTCACCACTGGCTGGATTACAACAAAACGACTGGCGCAATCGTGTGCTGACCATGGTGCCAGAATACAGTCAGGTGCGTGCCAGACTGGCCGGTATTTCCCGTGATGATATAGCCAGTACTACCAAGCGTGCCTACGATGGACGTCCTATCGGTTTGTACAGAGAGCAGGACAACATGATTCCTATCGTGTTGCGCAATGTGAATGAAGAGCGGCAACAAGTAGGTGCAATGGACACACTGCAGGTGCAATCACTCATATCAACCGAAAGGATACCGTTGTCACAGGTAACCAATGGCATCAAGCCAGTCTGGGAAGACCCTGAGATATGGCGTCGTGATCGACGGCGCACGATCACTGTGCAGGCCAACCCGATAGAAGGGGCAACCCTGCTGCAATTGCGTGCAACGGTAGTCAAACAGGTTGAAGCGCTGAAAATACCGCCAGGTTATATACTGGAATGGGGCGGCGAATATGAGAACAGCACCAAGGCCAGTGCATCCCTGTTACCGGGAATGATACCGGCCGGTGTGCTTATTTCACTAATAGTGGTTTCTCTGTTTAATGCATACAAACCACCTCTGGTGATTCTGTTGACCGTACCCTTTGCTTTGATTGGCATCACCAGCGGTATGTTGGCGACCGGTGCAGCGTTTGGTTTTGTTGCGATACTGGGAGCGTTGAGTCTGGTTGGTATGATGATTAAGAACGCGATCGTATTACTTGATGAAGTGAACATCAATCTTGATAAAGGCAAAGATCGCTACGATGCAATCATTCTTGCAGCCCTGTCACGTTTGCGCCCGGTCGTGCTGGCGGCTGCAACAACAGTACTGGGTGTGGCGCCGCTGCTTCAGGACGTTTTCTGGATTGGGCTGGCGGTTACGGTCATGGCAGGCCTCGCGTTTGGAACGCTTCTGACCATGATTATGGTGCCGGTGTTTTATGCCACCGTTTATAAAATCAAGTCACCGTAACAGCGATATGCCTCGACTGCACGAACATAACAATTTTATTTTTTTACTGTCAGGTTTGCTGGTGGTTATTTTGCTGGGTCCGTTAGTCCATGCTTTTTCACCTATGCAACTGGACACAGTCACCAGCATCAGCTTTGTCATTATGCTGTTACTGGGAGTCTGGAGTATCAAGGGTTCCAGGCGCGCCCTGTGGCTAGGTGCGATTATGGCTGTAGCAGGCATCATCAGCAACATGCTGGCTATCAAAACGGGAGAAGTAGAATATAGAATTCTGGGCCTGGCGACGTTGTTTCTTTTCTTACTGCAAACGATTGTTCTGGCAGCAAGAGCGGTACTGGCTGAAAAGATAAATCGCAGCAATGGCATACTGGGTGCAGGCTGTGTGTATTTGCTACTGGGCGTACTCTGGGCGTTGTTGTATGGACTGATAGAGATAGCCATACCCGGATCATTTAATGGTGTTACCCTGGACCATGAAGGCAGCCATTTTAATGACCTGTTGTATTTCAGCTTTGTTACGTTGACCACCCTGGGTTACGGCGATATCACGCCGGCCAAAGATGTGGCCAGAGTATTTGTATATATTGAGGCAATCGTAGGGCAGTTTTATCTGGCCGTGCTGGTGGCGGGGCTGGTTGGCTCTTACCTGGCCGACAAGGCGACTCGATCACAGGACTAGATACGAAAACCACCATGTCGCTTGCGTTGTCTCTTGTCCAGCAACGCAATGCCGGCTACCAGGCCAATCACAAAGGTCACTGCAAAAGCAGCCGTAAACCACTTCCAACGCCCTGTTCCCTGTAGCGACTCCAGTGTGGCAGATAATTCAGAATTGCTGCTGGTTAACGAATCACGTTCATCACCCAGTAGCTTAAGTTGATTATCCTGTTCCTTGCGCTCATTCTGCAACTGCTGTAATTGTTGCTGCAGCTCAACAGACTGGTTTTTTCCCGAGGCTGATTGTTTAGTCAGTCTTTCAAGCTGCTGTTTCGTTTTCAGGTTTTCTGCTTCGATTTTTTTCAGATTATTTTCGGCATTGGCGGCCTTGGTCCACTGGCGTTTGATGCGCGAATTCAGCTGTCCGATCTTTTGTTTTTGTTTTGCCAGCTGAGCCTGAGCGGGTGGTTCCAGAGTCAGGTAACTGGCCTTGAGCCAGCCCTGATTATTGTCACTGGTTTTTACCTCAACGACCTGGCCATCGCGCTGTACCACTTCAAGCTGGGTGCCGCTTTTCAGTAATTTTACCGGCGGCCCGGTCAGGCTGCGGTCAGTATAGATGCCAACCAGCAGTTGATCCGTTACATACATGTCATCGGCCCAGGCAACATTAGCGGACAACATACCTGACATTAAAAGAAACAGGCTCGTGGCCCAGCATGCAGCTCTATCCATGAAAAGCTCCTTAGTATTATTTGCTGCTGCCTGATTAACCCCCTCTCCCTCAGGGAGAGGGTTGGGGTGAGGGGATCAAACCAGGTAACTCATTATTTACTTACTTATCTATTATTCAGCGGTGAGGAATACACCGTTAACTTTATGCAGCCAGTCCACTATGACGCAACAGCGCATCGATGGTCGGTTCACGACCGCGAAACTCAATAAACAATTCCATTGGCTCGCGAGAACCACCCTGTTCAAGTATCGCGTTAAGGAATCGTTGTCCGGTTTCAAGATCAAATATACCCTTTTCTTCAAACGCAGAAAAGGCATCAGCAGAAAGAACTTCGGCCCATTTGTAGCTGTAGTAGCCTGCTGCATAACCGCCAGCAAAAATATGTGAGAAGCTGTGCGGGAAACGGTTGAACGAGGGCGGCATGATCACCGCGACTTCTTCGCGCACCTGCTCCAGTATATCGAATACCCGGCCGCCTTTGGCAGGGTCATATTCGCGATGGATACGGAAATCGAACAACGAGAATTCAATTTGCCTGACCGTTTGCATCGCAGACTGGAAATTGCGTGCGGCCAGCATGCGCTGGAATAAATCTTCCGGCAGTGTCTCACCGCTCTGGTAATGGCGTGCAAACAGGTCCAGCGCCTCACGTTCCCAGCACCAGTTTTCCATGAACTGACTGGGTAGTTCCACTGCGTCCCAGGCGACACCGCTAATGCCCGATACGCTAACGTAGTCGACCTGGGTCAGCATATGATGCAGGCCATGACCAAACTCATGGAACAGGGTTTCAACCTCGTTATGGGTTAGCAAGGCCGGGGCATCACCTACCGGCGGGGTAAAGTTACAGGTCAGGTAGGCCACCGGTGTTTGCAAACCATTTTTATCATGCTTGCGACCGATGCACTCATCCATCCAGGCACCACCGCGTTTGTGTTCACGGGCATACATGTCCAGGTAAAACTGGCCGCGCAGTATACCTTCCTCATCCTTAATCTCGTAAAACCGGACATCTTTGTGCCAGGTGTCGATGCCATCAACATGCTGGATGTCCAGCCCGTACAGCCGTTTGACCACTGCAAACATACCATCAACAACCTGCTGCGCCGGGAACCAGGGTTTCAGTTGTTCCTGCGACAGCTCATAGCGAGACTGGCGTAATTTCTCCGCATAATAGGCAATGTCCCAGGCCTCCAGCTCATCCATGCCATGTTCATTTTTGGCGAACGCGTGCAGGTCCTGCAACTCCTGCCGGGCGCGAGGCAGGGCGTGCTGTGCCAGTTCACTCAGAAAGCCGATCACCGCATCGCTGTCCGGTGCCATTTTGGTCGCCAGTGAGCGATCGGCATAATTATCAAAGCCGAGCAGTTGCGCCACTTCATGACGTAGCCCCAGTATCTGTTCCATGATCTGGCTGTTGTCCCACTTATCGGCGGTTGGCCCTTCATCGGAAGCGCGTGTGACATAGGC
>DRJJ01000194.1 GCA_011052255.1 Gammaproteobacteria bacterium
AAAATTCACCTCTAACCGCTATCAACTCAGCAATATTGACCGCGGTACCCATACCGTGTCAGTCAAGGTCGTAGACGACGAAGGTAAAGCGCTGAGTACAACCCAAACCAATACTGTTTATGTCAAGCGACACTCCGTTAATTTCAATGCCAGGCCCACACCCCGATCAGGTGGCAGATAAGCCGCTGCCAACTCACAAATCGCGACACCCACCTAAAAAATGCACTATAATGGTGCGCAATGATTCACTCTAGCACCATTGTACAGCGTAGCCAGCTGCCAGGCCGTAATTATCAGTATAAGTTTTATCTGCTTACCTAGTAATAAGATATTGTTTATATTACTAATAAATGCTTCATCACTATCATAACACTTAACAAAATCATCAACACTATAACTGGATTGGATATTGCAAGGTTAGCCCTATGCCCGTGATTTTGCGTAAAACAAGCTCCGTGCAACAACGTGTATTGGAAAACCTGAACACCTGCATCATGCTAACAGACCAGGAACTGAACATTAACTATCTAAACCCGGCCGGAGAAATGCTGTTCCAGCTCAGCAGCAAAAAGGCCTGCCAGCGTAAATTAACTGAACTGATCACTGGTCCAGTTGACCTGATCCGGCATATAAGGGAGGCACTGGCTAATGGTCGGCCGTTCACACGGCGTGCACTGGAGCTGGAAATAGCTGGCAAGCGGCCGTTATCTGTCGACTGCACGGTAACACCAGTAGAAGAGGCAGGCCGCACAGAGCTGCTTGTTGAGTTACTGAATGTTGACCGGCAGTTACGGATCAGCAAGGAAGAAGGCCTGCTCGAACAGGGTGATGCGTCCAGAGCGCTGGTACGCAGCATGGCGCATGAAATCAAGAATCCGCTTGGCGGTATACGCGGCGCTGCTCAACTCCTGCAAAGTGAACTGGCCACAAACGAACAAAAAGAATATACACAGGTCATCATTGCAGAAGCCGATCGTATGCGCCACCTGATTGACCGTATGCTTGGCCCGAATGCGGTTCCCAGTAGGCAACAAGTCAATATTCATGAGTTACTCGAACGTGTGAGAACACTGGTGCTGGCTGAATCAAATAAAAGTATTCTGATACATCGCGATTATGATCCCAGTATCCCGGACTTTGCAGCCGACCCTGATCAACTGATTCAGGCACTTCTCAACCTGGTACGCAACGCCATGCAGGCGCTTGATGACAATGGAGAAATTACACTGAGATCTCGTGTACTGCGCCAGTTCACCATTGGCCGTACACGCCACAAACTGGTTCTTGATCTCAGGGTCTGTGATAACGGGCCAGGTATACCGCCCGCACTTATTGAGCGTATTTTTTTACCCATGATTACAGGGCGATCCGGAGGTACCGGACTGGGCTTGTCTATCGCTCAGTCATTGGTCAATCGTCACAAGGGATTAATTGAATGTAACAGTAAACCAGGCCATACCGTGTTTAACATACTGTTACCACTGGAGCAATAAACATGACTCAACAAGCAACTGTCTGGATCATTGACGACGACCGATCAATCCGCTGGGTACTGGAAAAGGCACTCTGTCGTTCTGATCTGGATGTAACCTGCTTTGAGCATGGTGGTAACATCCTGCAACAATTACAACAGGAACAGCCCGATGTTATCATCAGCGATATACGCATGCCCGGAATCGATGGCATTGCATTACTCAAGCAGATACAGGCCAGCTATCCTGATCTGCCGGTTATTATTATTACCGCACATTCCGATCTGGATAGCGCCTTACTGGCTTATGAAGGAGGCGCTTTTGAATACCTGCCCAAACCATTTGATACAGATGATGCCGTAGCACTGGTCAAGCGTGCAATACAACACGGCCAGGATAGCAAACAGTCCGTACAACAACCTGAACAGGATAGCAGTGGTGAAATTATCGGCAAGGCTCCGGCCATGCAGGAAGTTTTTCGTGCAATTGGACGCCTGTCACGTTCCAACATCACTGTACTCATTAACGGTGAGTCCGGTACCGGTAAGGAGCTGGTCGCCAAGGCACTACATCGGCACAGCCCTCGATCGGCAGAGCCTTTCATTGCGCTTAATATGGCCGCTATCCCTCATGATTTACTAGAGTCAGAACTGTTTGGCCACGAACGAGGTGCTTTTACCGGTGCCCAGACAAAACGCCAGGGTCGTTTTGAACAGGCCGATGGTGGCACCTTGTTTCTGGATGAGATAGGCGATATGCCTGCCGAGCTTCAAACCCGCTTGCTGCGTGTACTGGCAGACGGAGAATTCTACCGTGTCGGTGGACACACACCAGTCAAAGTTGATGTGCGCATTATTGCAGCAACCCACCAGGACCTGGAGGCACGTGTTCAGGCCGGTAATTTTCGTGAAGACTTGCTACACCGTCTGAATGTTATCCGTATTCATATTCCTGCCATGCGCGAACGTTGCGAGGACGTAGAACTGTTATCTGTGTTTTTCCTGAAGAAAGTTGCCCGTGAACTTGATATGGAACCCAAAACCCTGCGCCCGGAAGTCCTGAATTTTTTCAAAACCTTGCCCTGGCCGGGCAATGTGCGACAACTGGAAAACGCATGTCGCTGGTTAACGGTTATGTCCAGCAGCCGCGAAATTCATATGAGTGACCTGCCTCCCGAACTGCTCAACTCAACAGCAAGCCCCTCAACCGGCGGTGATGACTGGCAGGCTTGCCTGAAACACTGGGCTGATCATGCGATATCAAACGGTGAAACCAACTTGCTGCATTCAGCCACACCGGAATTTGAAAGCATACTGATCAGGATAGCCTTACAACACACAGGCGGACGAAGACAGGATGCCGCGCGTCTACTGGGTTGGGGCAGGAATACCCTGACACGTAAAATCAGGGAGCTGGACATAGAAAATAACGATGTTAGATCTGCCTGAGCGTGCTAAAAAGGCACGGCCTGTCCGGGTGGGTATTGCTGTGGCTGCACTCCCGTCTGCAAAATCTTTAGCATGTCTTGTGCGCTACAAGGTAGTGCCAGATAAAAACCCTGTGCGTATTCACAGTTACGCTGTTTTAGATATTCCATTTGCGCTTCCGTTTCTACACCCTCTGCAATCACTTCTATATTCAGACTATGTGCCAGATGGCGCATACCTCTCACAAGTATACTGCCTTCGATATGGGAATTATTACTTTATGAGAGGTACGAGTAACTATAATGCCTCAACACATTCAACCTGCATGGTTTGCAGATTGGCCGTGGGCTGATAGTTCAAGGTCATGCTACCCGTTTCTATCGCGTCACGCAGTGCATTTTCGAGTTGCAACCTCTGCATGATTTTGTCGTTCATACAGGATTCGTAAAACACATACTGGTTACTGCCTTGTGACTTGGCCTGATACATTCCCATATCAGCATTTTTCAGCAACGCCTCGGCCTGCATTCCATCTTGCGGAAACAACACAATGCCGATACTTCCGGTTACAAATATTTGATGCCCATCCAGTGCGTATTCTGGCGAACGTGAACACCCATTCCGGTTCATGGTGAACACCTGAACCCACTAACGTATTGGGTTTGATATTAGCATGTTGAGTGTT
>DRJJ01000195.1 GCA_011052255.1 Gammaproteobacteria bacterium
ACAGATTAAATCATGAATATTTCAGCAAAAATAGATGCGCCATCTATACTAGATTAAAATCCCCTGTTTGTAGGTGGTGTTATGGATGTTCTGCTTTTATCGCTTATAGCCTGGCTCAACTTGTACACGGAGTATGACACTCGTGTAGAGTTACCAAATATTGTTATTACAGATCAGGCTAATATGTGCCGTCAGTATGGTATTCATGATAAGGGAACTTGCGAGGCAACCAACCTGAGAGGTTTTTATAACAAAAAACTAACCATATATCTTAATGCTGATTTTGATCGGAATGATGCTGTAGACCAGTCCCGGCTTATGCATGAACTGGTGCATTTCATACAATGGCATAATGGGAGCGATAAGGGCGCATGCTGGGGTCAGCTTGAAGTTGAAGCATACACGTTACAGGATGAGTGGGGTACGCAGCATGATTTATCGCAAACAACCGATCCCTTTAAACTCATAATGCTCGATGCTGCGTGTGATGTATAAAGTTTTTATATTATCTATGCTTCGCATAGATGACTGAGGAATGAGGTATAAATCATAATATCGTCAGATGTAACTAGCCGCCACCATCTATATAAAACCACTGACTGTCCTCATATGAAAAACGACTGTTCTCATGAAGTCTATGAGCACGACCATCTGTTTTACTGACTGCAACAAATTCAACTGTACCACTAGTATCTCTCTGCTGCCCCTTGGTAGTTGATTTAATCTTCAGCCCCTGCCACTTTAAACTTTCTTGCAATTTGAGAGTCTCCGGTCGCGTACTTGCATGCCATGTGGCTAACAGGTATTTACTGTCGCCGACTACATAAGCCGTGTAACGTGAACGCATTAGTGCTTCGGCAGTGGTGGCAGGGTGTTCACCTGACAGGCAGGGTTCGCAACACTGATCGTATGATTTTCCAGAGCCACACGGGCAGGGTGATGATTTTTCTGTCATGAGCTATGAGGGCAAATGCAGATATCAATCTGTTCCCAGCTTCCAGTGCAAATGTTCACCCGCATACAAAGGTATCAACGTGCTGATACCCATCGGGTAGTTATCCGGTACCTGCCAGTCCTGGCGGCGTAAGGTGATTTGTTCTGTATTACGTGGCAGTCGATAGAAATCCGGGCCGTTAAGACTGGCGAAGGCCTCCAGTTTGTCCAGCACGCCAGCCTGCTCAAACGCAGTGGCGTATAATTCAATCGCCGCATGGGCGGTGTACATGCCGGCGCAGCCGCAGGCTGATTCCTTGTTTTCACGGGCGTGGGGTGCGCTGTCGGTGCCAAGGAAGTAGCGTGGGTGGCCACTGCGTATTGCATCCAGCAAGGCCAGCCGGTGGGTTTCACGTTTAAGTACCGGCAGGCAGTAATGGTGTGGGCGGATGCCGCCCTTGAACAGGCTGTTGCGATTCATCAGCAGATGATGGGCGGTAATGGTCGCGGCCAGGCGTTCGCCGGATTGATTGATCAGTTTGACCGCGTGCCCGGTGGTAATGTGTTCCAGTACGATGCGTAGTTCAGGGATGTCGTCCATTAACGGTTTGAGTACGGTTTCGATAAACACCGCTTCGCGGTCAAATACATCTACGTCCGGGTCAGTTACCTCACCATGCACCAGTAACGGCATGCCACAGGCAGCCATTGCATGCAGGGCAGGGTATGTTTTTTTCAGATCGGTCACGCCGGCATCGGAGTTGGTAGTGGCACCGGCCGGGTAGAATTTAACGGCCTTGACCATGCCCGACTCGTGGGCCTGCTCAATATCGGCCGCGCGGGTGTTGTCGGTCAGGTACAGGGTCATGAGCGGTTCAAAGGCTGAATCGTCAGGTAACACGGCCATAATTGCTTTGCGGTAGTCGGCAGCCATACGGGCGTTAGTGACCGGTGGATTGAGGTTGGGCATCACAATCGCGCGTGCGAATTGTTGTGCTGTATGGTCAGCCACCGCTGCCAGTGCCTCACCATCACGCAGGTGCAGGTGCCAGTCGTCCGGTTGTGTCAAAGTAAGCGTGGTGGGTGCAGAATCAGTCATATAAACCATTAATTATGTAAGTAAATAAGCGAAATTATGTATACAGTGCGATTTAGCAAAATATTCATGAAAATAGTATAACGTAATGAATAAAAAAGAAATATTTTTACTTAACGGGTTTAGCTTTACGGGCTTTTTCTTGACCTTGGGGGCTAAAATCGGGATCATACGCCGTTTCACTCAGTCGTATACCAAGGTTTACGGCTGACCGGACTGAACACGAACAACAGGGAGCCCTATGGATTCCGATCTCAAAAAGAAATTACTGCGTGAAATGCTGTTTGCGCGGCGCTTTGAAGAACGTTGCTACGAGGCCTATGTCGAACGCAAGATAGGCGGCTTTTTGCACCTGTATTCAGGTGAAGAGGCCTGCGCCCACGGCGTTCTTGAGGCCGCACGGCCAGGCCAGGACTACGTAATCACCAGTTATCGTGACCATGTGCATGCGATTAAATGCGGTATGGATCCGAAGGTGGTGATGGCCGAGCTGTTTGCAAAAGAAACCGGTTGCTGCAAAGGTCTGGGTGGCTCGATGCATATATTTGGTGTCGAGCAACGCTTTATGGGTGGTTATGCATTGGTAGGCGGGCCGTTCCCGCTGGCTGCCGGGATCGCCAAGGGTATTCAGATGAAGGGCGGTGATGAGATCTGCATATGCTTCCTGGGTGATGCAGCCAATAACCAGGGCACCTTCCACGAGTCACTGAATATGGCCAAGCTATGGAACCTGCCGGTGTTATATGTGTGCGAGAACAATCTATATGGTATCGGTACGCGCATTGATCGCTCTACCGCTGTAGTGGACCAGTACAAGCGTGTATCGAGCTATAACATTCCATCGGCACAGGCGGATGGTCAGGATGTGGAAGTGGTTTACGAGGCGGCTCAAAAGGCGGTTGATCATGTCCGTTCTGGCAAGGGCCCCTATTTCCTTGAGCTGATGACTTATCGCTACCGGGGTCACTCGATGTCAGATTCCAATGCCTACCGCGAAAAGAAAGAAGAGCGCATGTGGGGCGGGCGTGATCCGATTATCATGCTGCGTGATAGCCTGATCGAGGCCGGTGAGACCAGCGCAGAAAAATTCAAGGCTATGGATGCCGAGATTCTTGAAGAAATTGAAAATGAGGTGATCAGGTTCGCTGAAGAATCACCTGAGCCATCGATGGATCTGTTGCACAAGTATGTGATGACCGAGAATGATCCTTATGTAAAAGGAGGGTCTAAGTAATGGCTGAAATTATGTTCTGGGAAGCGCTACAGCGCGCCCATGATGAAGAAATGGCACGTGACCCGCTGGTATATTGCATGGGTGAAGACATCGGCGTGGCCGGTGGTACCTACAAGGCAACCAAAGGCCTGTATGAGAAATACGGTGCGGAACGTGTCATTGATACACCTATTTCTGAAAACGGCTTTACCGGCCTGGGTATCGGTTCGTCTTTTCTGGGTTGTCGTCCGATTATCGAAATCATGTCGGTCAATTTTGCCTGGCTGGCAATGGATCAGTTATTCAACACTGCCGCCAAGGTACATTATATGTCAGGCGGTCAGTTGATGGCGCCAGTCGTCGTACGTTCGCCCGGCGGCACAGCACATATGCTGGGTGCGCAGCATTCAGCACGTATGGAAAAGGTATTCATGGGCATTGCCGGTTTGCGTGTCGTGACCCCATCCAGTCCACGTCAGGCCTATGGCTTGCTGAAATCCGCCGTGCGTTGTAATGATCCGGTGTTCATTAATGAACACGAGATGATGTACAACATGAAAGGCGACGTGCCGGATGAAGAATACTTCCTGCCGCTGGAAGGCTCGGAAATCAGCCGGGGCGGCAAGGACGTAACATTGTTTGGCTACAATGTTTCGGTTTACTGGTGCCAGCAGGCAGCAGAAATCCTGTCGCGCAATCACAACATTGATGCCGAGGTGGTTGATCTGTATTGCCTTAGCCCACTGGATAGAGAAGGCATCAAACGTTCGGTGAGCAAGACCCATCGTGCGGTGATCGTTGAAGAGGCAGAACCGGCCGTTGGTGTGGGTGCCGAGGTGATGGCGATTATCAATGAGGATTGCTTCTACGAACTGGATGCACCACCCGTACGGGTCTCGGCCGAAAACACGCCGATACCGTATAACCATAAACTGGAACGTGCAGCGATTCCCGATATTCATAATGTCGTGGATGCCGTACTGAAAATGTTCGGACGCACCTGAACGGGCGTCCTGACAACCAGACCCAATAAAACAAATTTCACCGGGTAGTTATGTCTGAAACACATGTAATTAAAATGCCGCAGTTGTCCGACACCATGACCGAAGGTGTGGTCGTGAGCTGGGAAAAAGAAATTGGCGACCAGGTCAACCGTGGCGACATTGTCGCAACCGTAGAAACCGATAAGGCGATTATGGATGTGGAAGTATTCCGTGATGGTTATCTGTCAGGACCGTTGTCTGACGTTGATGCGGTAGTCGAGGTTGGCGGCGCGATGGCGTATATCGTTGCCAGTGCTGAGCTGGTGCAACAGCAAGGCGATGCGCCGGTACAGACCGATAGTGGAGCCAGTGAACAAACAGAAGTGGTTGCGGAGCCAGCTGAATCCAGCACCCCGGCCGATGTTGAGAGTAGCGTGACTGAGGATGCTGATGACGTAGCGGCACCTGAAGGCGCGTTGTACACCATCAAGATGCCACAGCTTTCCGATACCATGACCGAAGGTCTGCTGGTTGAATGGCAAAACCAGCCGGGTGACAAGATTTCACGCGGTGATATCGTTGCCCAGGTTGAGACCGACAAGGCGATCATGGATCTGGAAGTGTTCCGTGATGGATACCTGTCCGGACCGCTGGTCGAGGTGGACAGTGTAGTAGAAGTGGGTGGCGCAGTGGGTTATCTGGTTGAGAAGCCTGAGCAGGTAGTAACCGATTCTCGTCGTGTTGAAGCCGTTGAGGCAGCAAGCCCGTCAACTGCCAGCAGCGATTCGGCCGCGTCTCTGACCACCGCGGCGGCGGCAGCCCCATCACCAGCGACACTGGATTCAGCCGAGCCGGCTGCACGCCCGAATGGTCTGGCGGTGACCCCGTATGCACGGAAACTGGCCGGCGAAATGCGGGTCAATCTGAATGAAGTGAAAGGCACCGGCCCTCAAGGTGAAGTCGTTGCCGCTGATGTACAGCGCGTAC
>DRJJ01000196.1 GCA_011052255.1 Gammaproteobacteria bacterium
ATACCTGATCAAGATAGGTATCGGCATCGGGCTGCGTTAAGCGTTCCCTTACCCAGTCGCTGGTGTAGTCTTCGCCGGCAAACTCCGGACTCACCATTTGCAGATACTCATCATGGTCACGGTCGAAGTAGTTTTGCCGGAAGCGTTCTACCACATCACCCTGTGCCTCATGCATACGCGGATACCAGAAATAGCCTGCGAACACCTCGTCTGCACCCTGCCCGCTTTGTACCACTTTTACATATTTAGACACCTGCTCCGACAGCAGATAGAACGCGACTGCATCCTGCCCGAACATTGGTTCGGCCATGTTATCCACCACCTCGGGCAGGCGCTTTAGTACCTCTGAGTTGGGGATCAGTATTTTTTCATGCCGGGTAGCAAAATGCTGCGCCACCTGATCAGAATATTCAAATTCATTACCACGCTCTTCCTGCGTGTCTTCAAAGCCCACCGAAAAGGTGTGCAGCCCTTCAACACCGGCCTCGGCCAGCAGCCCGACCAACAGACTGGAGTCTATGCCACCGGATAACAGTACGCCCACCGGCACATCAGCAATGGTCTTACGTCTTTCTACTGCGCGTTTTAAACAATCATGTGTTACCTCGATCCACTCCCGTTCATTCATCGACTGCACTGGCCGGGTTGCATCCAGTTGCCAGTAAACCCGACGGGTAACACCACCACGCGCATCCAGGGTCATGGTGGTTGCCGGTTCGAGTTTGCGGATACCTTTCAGGATGGTGCGCGGTGCCGGCACAACCGCATGTAAGGTAAACAACATCTGCAGTGCAACCGTATCAATATCTGTATCCACCTCACCTGCCGCCAGCAAGGCCTGCGCACTGGATGCAAAGCGTAGATGATTGTTATCCAGGCTGTAGTACAAAGGCTTGATGCCCATGCGATCACGCGCCAGGAAAAGCTGCTGTCTGGCCTTGTCCCAGATCGCAAAGGCGAACATGCCGTGCAGATGTTTGACACAGGACTCACCCCATTCGGCATAAGCCTTGAGGATGACTTCACTGTCTCCTTCGGAAAAAAAATGATAGCCCTTGTCCGCTAATTCACGACGCAGCTCCGGGTAATTATAGATCGTACCGTTAAAAACCAGCGTCAGGTTCAGATCCTGATCAACCATGGGTTGATTGGCGCGTTCCGATAAATCAATAATCGACAAACGCCGATGGCCAAAGGCAAGAGTGCCATCCAGATAACTACCGCTGTTGTCCGGGCCACGGCGCTGCAGCTTTTCCAGCATGCGCTCGATGCGCTGTAACGAGGGTTGTTGATGATCGAAGCGGTATTCGCCGCAGATGCCGCACATAACTATCCTTTACTTATTTCTGATATGTAATTCTGATTTGACCGACTCAACCCCACTGACAGAACGAGCCAGATGAATGGCCTTGTCTGCAGCCTCATGCGAGGCCACATTACCACTCAGCGTCACGACACCATTGCGGGAGCTGACGCGTATATCGGTTGCCGATACATGCGCGTCATTGACCAGGGCCCGATTGACCCGGTTAATAATGTCAGCATCTGCACTCGAGTGCATGTTGCCATGTGCGTGCCCACCACCACCGATTGCCATGGTAGTGCAGGCCGTTGTGTTTGCCAGAACCAGTATAGACAGGATGAGTATTTTGTTTAATGTTCGCAAAGTTTGTTCCATTTATGTCGCCAGCCCCTGAATCATTATTAACCCTGCTTGCCATTGATCTCAAGATCGAATACAAAATTAGGATATGGAATGGGTGTAGCCTGTTAAAGACCGTCTGCCGCACGGAAGCGGCAGTCGAGCGGCCACGGATGGCGAATAGCGAGTCTTTAACAGGCTACACGCATTTCATGTCCGGCGTCATCGATACCCTCTTGACGCCAGATCTATGCATTGTACTACTTCCCCAACCACCCCCACCCGGTGTCTGTATCTCCAGCCGGTCACCCGCGTCAAGCTGTAGACTGACCTTGCCCGGCAAGGGCTGATTATTCAAAAGGTTCACCCCTTTCTGGCCAGACTCACCCCCCTGCAACCCCCAGGGCGCATTCCGTCTTCGCTCAGTCAATAATGTCACACTGGTCGGAGCCAGAAATTCATATTCACGCACCAGCCCATCTCCTCCCCGTCGTTGTCCTTTGCCACCGGAACCACGGCGAATCGCATAACGATGCAGGCGTATCGGAAACTGCATCTCCAGCACCTCGACCGGTGTGTTCAGGGTATTGGTCATATGCGTCTGTACCGCACTCAACCCACCGCCATGCTGACCGGCACCCATGCCGCCGCCGATGGTTTCATAATAATCCCAGGCCTGACCCGTTGTTGTATTGCCCCCAGTGCTACCCATGGCCAGATTATTCATGCTGCCATGGCTGGCCGCCGGTATACGCTGCGGAATGGCCTGCGCTAACGCACCACAGATGACATCAACCATACGGGTGCTGGTTTCGACATTTCCGGCCGCCACGGCAGCCGGTCTGACTGCATTGACCATACTGGCCAGCGGTGCATGCAGATTGATCGAACGAAAACTGCCGGCACAGGCCGGGGTATTGTCAGGCATCAAACAACGAAATACGTAATACACCGCCGCTGCGGTCACCGACAGCGGGCAATTGATGTTGCCTTCTACCTGCGCCGCCGTACCGCTGAAATCCACCTCGATATGATGGCCCTTCACGGTGATTGATGCCCGGATAACGATATCCCGATTACCCATGCCATCGTCATCCATTACATCTTCATAGCTATAACAGCCATCGGGTATCTTGTTCAGCTCACTACGTGCCAGTTTCTCGGCATAGTTATTGAGCTCATGTAAGGCACTGGAATATTCCGTGCAACCTGTGGCCTCAATCAACTCAAGCAAGCGGGCCAAACCCGTGCGATTGGCACTGATCTGTGCCGAAAAATCACCCTGCGATTGTTCCGGGTTACGCAGACAGGCCAGCAATTCATCCATCACAGATTGATCCAGCACACCCACGCGCAGTAAATGTACCGGTTCGATCACCCGCCCTTCTTCTGCCAGTGTCCGCGATAACGGCATAGAACCAGGCGATTCTGCACCAATATCCGCATGATGGGCGCGATTGGCAATAAACCCGTACAGGGTCTGCTGCACAAAAAGCGGGGCGATCACGGTCACATCAGGCAGGTGGGTGCCTCCCAGATACGGGTCATTCAGCATCACCATATCACCCGCCTGCCAGTCAATCTGACCGACAATATCGGCCATCGCATAGGCCATGCTGCCCAGATGTACCGGAATGTGAGCTGCCTGGGCACACAATGCCCCCTGCCGATCGAATACCGCACAGGAATAATCCAGCCGGTCGCGGATATTGGGTGAAAAGGCCGCACGCCTTAAAACAGCGCCCATTTCATCGCATATGGCCTGCATACGGCTCGCGAAAATACTCAATTCAATGCTGTCCATCGGGCCAGTCTAGGGGCTGTCAGGCCCAAGTCAACCGCCTCAGACGCAGATATCTTCCAATTATGATTGAAATAAACGACGTAATCCCTATAATAACCGAGAAATTTACTCAGGTTTACTACTGCTTAATAATATATAAAGACTTACCTAGGGGAGAATCACATGAATCCATTAAAATCCGTAACCGGTACTATCGTAACCGGCTTTGTACTGGCCATTATCGCTTTAGGCGTGATGGGCTTTGATAAAATCAACGCCATTAACATGGAAGTCTGGTTCCACGTAATGGCAGGTGTTACCTGGATCGGGCTGCTGTATTACTTTAACTTCGTACAGGTTCCGGGCGTAGGCCAGGCACTGGCTGAAGCCGACAACGGTGGCCCAGGCCCTGCTGCTATCAACAAATACGTCGCACCCCGTGCACTGTTATGGTTCCGCTGGGCGGCAGTCGTCACCTGGTTAACCGGTGTGGGCGCACTGCAAAACCTGCAGGCAGGTGGCGCACTAAAGGCCTTTATGTTTAGCGATGGCATGGAAGTGATCGGCCTGGGCGCATGGCTGGGGACTATTATGCTATTTAACGTGTGGGTGTTTATCTGGCCAAACCAGAAAAAAATCCTCGGCATTGTTGAATCAACACCTGAAGCTATCGCCAAGGGTAAAGTGGTTGCATTGATGGCTTCACGTACCAACACAGTACTGTCGATCCCGATGTTGCTGACCATGGTTGGCTATGCTCACGGCCTGAGCTTCTAAGCACAGACTGACAGGCAATACAGAAAGCCCGGACTGACCGGGCTTTCTTGTTTGGGACATTAGCTAAACACCCCTCACGGCAGACTCATTGCACTGACTTGCCTGATCTGGCAGAAATTACTATACTCACTGGTTTTCTCGGGTAAAAACACACTGAAATGGCAGCACTGGCTGCTTTTTTGCTTTTTAGCCGGAACGATTTATTTACCTGGAATTTAACCCGGGATTTAACCTGGGATTTAACTGGAACCATTATTGCTGGAACGAACACAATGCAGGATCATTTGATGGACACATACCGCCGCCAGACAATCACCTTTGCAAAGGGTGAAGGGGCATGGCTAACGGACACCAACGGCAAACGCTATCTGGATGCGCTGGCCGGCATATCGGTGTGCGGTCTGGGCCACGCCCATCCGGCCGTCACTGAAGCGCTGTGCCAACAGGCTGCGACCCTGGTACATACCTCCAACCTGTACCAGATCGACCTGCAAACCCGTCTGGCTGAACGCCTGTGTGCGCTCAGTGACATGGAAAAGGTCTTTTTTGGTAACTCAGGAGCCGAGGCCAACGAGGCCGCGATTAAGCTCGCACGCCTGTACGGCCACCATCAGGGTATTGAAACACCCTCCATTGTAGTCATGGAAAACAGTTTTCACGGCCGTACGCTCGCCACCCTGAGCGCCACCGGCAACCGTAGTGTACAGGCCGGCTTCGAACCGCTGGTACATGGCTTTGTGCGTGCACCCTACAATGATCTGGAGGCCTTGCGACATATTGCCGCCAATACGCCGAGTGTGGTTGCGGTACTGGTTGAACCGATTCAGGGTGAAGGTGGCATCAATATACCGGATGCTGCTTATCTTGCCGGCATTCGTGAAATCTGTGACGACAACGGCTGGCTGATGATGCTTGACGAAATCCAGACCGGTATGGGCCGTAGCGGTCACTGGCTGGCATGGCAGGCAGACCCGGATGCCAGACCCGATGTGGTAACACTGGCCAAAAGCCTGGGCAACGGCGTACCCATTGGCGCCTGTCTGGCACAGGGCATCGCTGCCGATGTGCTACAGCCCGGCACGCACGGCTCGACTTTTGGTGGTAACCCGTTGGCCTGCAGCGCGGCACTGGCGGTTATCGAAACCATCGAATCTGAAGCACTGCTGGCACGCGCAACTGCTCTGGGCAATCAGTTTCAGGATGGTTTTCAGCAGCATCTGGGTGAACTGGCGGGCGTCACCGATATCCGCCACTGCGGACTGCTGATCGGTATCGAACTGGATCGCCCCTGTGCAGAACTGGTCAGTCTGGCCCTGGAAAAAGGCCTGTTGATCAACGTGACGGCCGAAAAAGTCGTACGTCTGTTGCCGCCGCTGATTATGTCTGATGAACAGGCACAATCTGTCATTTCGACGCTAGCAGAACTGATCACGGCCTTCCTGCAAGATTGATCGGAGTATATTTTAATGAGTATTCGCCATTTCCTGACCCTGATGGATTTATCCCCCGATGAACTCGAGGGACTGATCCAGCGTGCCATCGAACTCAAGTCCATGCACAAAAATGGTAACCGCCATACGCCGTTAAGAAATCGGGTGCTCGGCATGATTTTCGAAAAATCATCTACGCGCACACGGGTATCGTTCGAAACCGCTATGGCTCATTTTGGTGGCCACGCTATTTTCCTGTCACTACGTGACACCCAGCTCGGGCGCGGCGAAACCGTTGAAGACAGCGCGCGCGTGCTATCACGCATGGTCGACGTAATCATGATTCGCACCTTTGAACATGAAAAAATCGAGCTGTTTGCCGAGTACTCACAAGTGCCGGTAATCAATGCACTGACAGACCTGTACCACCCCTGTCAGTTACTGGCCGATATGCAGACCTACGTTGAGCATCGCGGCTCGATACGCGGCCGCATCGTTACATGGGTAGGTGACGGCAATAACATGAGTCACTCATACATCAATGCCGCACGCCAGTTTGGTTTTGAACTGCGCCTGGCTTGTCCGAAGGGTTATGATCCCGATGCAGAGATCATGGCAGCGGCCGCAGACCAGGTCACCCTGTTACGTGACCCGGTTGCAGCGGTAAAAGATTCTGACCTGGTGGTCACCGATGTCTGGGCCAGCATGGGCCAGGAAGAAGAACAAAAAGCGCGTGAAAAGGCCTTTGCTGGTTATCAGGTAACGGCTGAACTGATGCAGCAGGCGAAGGACGATGCCCTGTTCATGCATTGCCTGCCAGCCCATCGCGGTGAAGAAGTGGCTGCAAATGTGATCGATGGCCCGTGGAGCGTGGCCTGGGATGAAGCCGAAAACCGGTTGCATGCACAGAAGGCGTTGCTGGAGTTCCTGCTCAGTTAACCACCCGACGGGCTATCTGTTCTGGCTATACCGGCTTAGACCAGCGACTTAAGATCTGCGGCCCGGTAAAAATACAACAGCTGCCCTCGGCCCGGCTGAGGGTGTCCACTAAAACCAATCCCCATCACCGCGCTCTTTTTGAATTTCACAAAATACGATGGTGTTTTACATAACAGGGACGATGCCCAGCTGCTCATGTCCGGTTCGTGACCAACACACATAACCGTACTGTCTGCATCATAGTCAGACAAGGCCTCACACAGTGCAGACAGTCTATGACCACCATCCAGCACGTCCAGTGTTTCAACATCCCGATCCAGCGCATCAGCCGTCAGCCACGCCGTTTGTTGCGCACGCTCACGCGGGCTGGCCAGCACCGTATCCGGACTCATACCCATAGACTTTAGCGCCGCCGCGACCCGCTTTTGGGTCTGAACACCTTTTTCTGTCAGCGGCCGCATTGCGTCTTCAGCAAAGACCGCACCCGATGCCGCATCGGCGTGTCGTATCAGTATCAGTTCCATACACTCTCCTGTTCTATCTGAACATAGCACAAAACCTGGCAGCAGCTACCAATTCACCCTGCATTTCGGGTTACAATATCCGCATGGATAATCAACCAGACCAGCAAGACCCCAACCAGGCCCAGCAACGCGGTATCGGCCGGGGCATGATCGTAGGCATGTGGGTGCTGGTACTGGCTCTGCTGACCATGTTCTTTAACTCTTTTCTGGAAAAACAGCAAAACCCGAACCAGAACCCGTTTGCCCGGGTTGATGATCAGGGTGTGCGTGAAATCAAACTGATACGCAATCGTGGAGGTCATTATGTGATGAATGGCCGCATCAACGGCCAGACAGTTATCTTCTTTCTGGATACCGGCGCCACGGATGTTGTCATTCCAGAACAAATTGCTAACCAGCTAGGTCTGGAGAAGGGACAACCGTATACCGCATCAACAGCTAACGGTACCATCACGGTCTATGCAACACGGCTGGACAGGATTGAACTGGGCACCATTGTTCTGAATGATGTACGCGCCAGCATTAACCCGTCTATGGATGGTAAGGAAATTCTGCTGGGCATGTCTGCATTAAAGCAGCTGGAGTTATTACAGCAGGGTAAAACGCTGACACTGAAACAATACTGACACCCTCCCACTGGAGGAGAAAATTTCTATCTGGGAAATACAGGAATTACTAATTTACTAAAAAGAGCATTGACTAGACGACATGCTTTTCCATGACCGTTGGCGGCAAGGACGCCGCCATCGAGCGTACAGGGATGTATTCACAGCGCGTCATGGAAAGCATGTCGTCTAGTCAATGTACTCAACAAAGAGGAAAGATGATGTCTGATCAAATTACCACTGAAAGTGGTCTCGTATACGAAGAACTTGTCGTCGGTGAAGGTACCCTGGCCACCGGCCTGGGACAGACTGCCATTGTGCATTACACCGGCTGGCTGGAAGACGGCACCGAATTTGATTCCAGCGTGAAGCGTAATGACCCTTTCAGTTTCCCGCTGGGTGCCGGCATGGTCATCAAAGGCTGGGATGAAGGCGTAGTGGGTATGAAAGAAGGTGGTAAACGTAAACTCACCATCCCATCTGAACTGGGTTATGGTGCAGCCGGTGCCGGCGGTGTAATTCCGGGTGATGCTACACTGCTATTTGAAGTCGAGCTGCTGGA
>DRJJ01000197.1 GCA_011052255.1 Gammaproteobacteria bacterium
TCTTCGGCCCAGAAGTCCTGGGTTAGCTGGTAGGCCCGTACACGGGTGTTACCGCCACAGACATCCAGATAGCTGCACTGGCCACAACGGCCTTTTAGAGGCCGGGGACTGGACTTCAGGCCATCCATTAACGGATCAGACCGATCTTGCCATATCTCAGAAAAAGGCCTTTCTTTAACATTGCCCAGATCGTAGTCCCACCAGAAGGTATCGGGATGAACATTGCCCAGGTTATCAATATTGGAAATATTGACCCCGGATGAATTGCCACCCCACTGCGACAGTCTGGCACGCATGTGTTCCAGTTTGTCAGGGAAATGTTTTGCTATCCAGTATAATAGATAGACCCCGTCTGCATCGTTATTACCGGTTACAAATTCACGTTCACGACCCGCCTCGATATGTTGCCAGCAGTTGTCGAACAGCAAATCCATTGCATCGCGGGTAATCTGATGAACCACATCATCCTTGCGATTCTTGTTACCACGTCCGGCATAGTTCAGATGAGATAAATAGAACTTGTCGACGTGTTCCTGTTCCATGATGTCCAGCAGCTCAGGCAATTCATGGGCATTATCCGTGGTCAGGGTAAATCGCATGCCGACCTTGATCCCTGCCTCATGACACAGTCGTATGCCGCGCATGGATTCATCAAACGCACCCTGCTTGCGACGAAACATGTCATGGGTTGCACGTACACCATCTATGCTGATGCCAACGTAGTCGTAGCCTGTTTCATTTATGGCATCGATGTTAGACTCATCTATCAGGGTTCCGTTGGTTGATAAGCCAACGTAAAAACCCATTTGTTTGGCATGTCTGGATATTTCGAATATGTCGGGTCGTAATAGAGGCTCGCCACCTGAAAGTATAAGTACCGGTACGCCAAAGGATTTCAAATCATCCATGACGGTAAATACTTCGTTAGTTGCCAATTCGCCGGGGAAGTCTTTATCGGCAGATATCGAATAACAGTGTTTACAGGTAAGATTGCATCGCCTGATGAGATTCCAGATAACAACAGGCCCGGATGGATTACGTTTTTTACCGATAGGGGAAGGATCTTTTAACTCACGCATATATTGACTGATGCGAAACATTCTAGATATCCCTTTCTGGAAGACGCATGCCGGTTTTTTTCAGGATACGTTTACTAAACAGAACATCATGCCCCCGGTTAGCGTTACCCAGTAATTTTTCAATTCTGGCTACCAGAGTCATGGCTTCTTCGTGGTTATGGGCATGCACCATAGCAAACAGATTGTAGGGCCAATCGGGAATAAAACGTGGCCGTTGGTAACAATGGCTGACAAACTTCAGCGCAGCTATCTGTTGGCCAAGTTCATCGACACGATCATCGGGTACATCCCACACGCTCATACCATTAGCCTTATAACCCAGTGTATAATGATTGGGTACGGCGGCAATACGACGAATAATACCGAACTGATGCAAGATACGCATACGGGCAATCACTTCTGTCGTACTAATCCCGACACGCTGTGCAATTTCATCGTAAGGCCGTGAGACCAGCGGCAAGCCAGACTGTGTAGCCTGAATGATGCGGCGATCAACATCATCCACTGACATACCCTGTTTAGACACAGGCTCTGTTTTGTTTTGTGACAATGCGCTATCCATTATAGTCACTATATCAAACCGGCAACTGCAGGCCAATATAATATTCAGTCAGCTTGGGCATGCTAAATACCTTTAAACCGGTACGTTTCTCAATATCACGATTAACCAGGTTGATCTGGTCCGGTGTTTCTGTGGCCAGCACATACCACATGTTGAATTGATGATCTCGCTGGTAATTATGAGCTACCTCAGCATAACTATTTACCACTTCAGCCACTTTGTCAAAGTCCTGTTCAGGCACCTGCATCGCAGCCAGAGTGAATGCCCCGCCCAGTTTTTCAGCATCGTACATCGGGCCAAAGCGGGATAATGTCTTGTTATCGAGCAGTTGCTGTAATCTGGACAGTAATTCTGACTCTGTTATGCCGTGCCGGGCGGCGACTTCTGCATAAGGTTGCTCCGTTAATGGAAAACCTGCCTGCAAATCATTGATAATTTTACGATCCAGCTCATCCATCATTCAGCCTGCTGTTTGCGGGTCATCTGACAGACCCTTATTGAAGGGATGATAAATGGCACCACGTTGCTTGAAACGGCGCGTACTGAACAACACCTGATGTTCAACCCTGTCCAGGTTGCAGCGTTCTATCAGAAACTGAATGTTTTTCAGCACATGACCGCGATTCTGTCCATGAATCATGGTAAACAGGTTGTAGGGCCAGTCGGGTAGACGGCGTGGACGACGATAACTCAGCGTAACAAAGTCAAACTGACCAATACAGTGGCCCAGTTCGCTAACCTGCTCGTCCGGTACATTCCATACTGTCATTGCATTGGATCGATAGCCAAGCTCATGATGGCGCACCACAACTCCAAAACGTTTGATGATGTTGTCCTGCATCAGATGCTTCAGACGTTCTATGACCTCCCTTTCTGTCATTCCCAGATCATGACCCAGATCAGTATAAGGTGTTGAGCTCAACGGCAGGCCAGCCTGTATGAGTGTTATGAGTGCCTTGTCCTGTTTATCCAGTTTCACATGACTGGATACAGGTAAGTCTGGGCGGCGATTTCTGACTTTCATGTCCATGTTAAATCGAACCCCAGGTCTATGTGATAGTCCTCAAGCATAGGTAAATACATCACCTGCAGTTCGCTGCGCTGTTCAATATCGTCAAGAATGGTATTGAGCGCATGTTCATCACTGGCAGTGACCACAAACCAAAGATTGAAATGATGTTCACGCTGGTAGTTATGATTCACTTCACTATAGTCGCTAATCATCGTGGCCACAGATTCCAGCTGGTTGTCGGGTACACTCATGGCCGCCAGGGTGCTGGCACCGATGCTGTTGGTTCGAAACACGGCCCCTACCCGACTGACGAAACCCTGCTCCTGTAATTGTTTTAAGCTGTCGATAATGACCTGCTCACTGGTCCCCAGCTTTTCAGCAATCTGCTGATACGGTCGTGATACCAGCGGGAATTCATACTGGAAATCATTCAATAAATGCTTTTCCAGCCCATTCAGAGGATAAGTATCCTGACTATTTCGGTTCGAGTCTTGTATATCAGTGGTCATATGAATCCTTACAGACCTATGCGATGTGCACGGCTAGTAAAAAAGATGCCGCTCGGTTTTTCCATCGGTAACGTAGCTATAACTTTAAGGGTCGCGGTATCGTAAACTGTGACCTTGCCTGCATCACGTGCTGATACCCACACCTGTTCTCCTCGAGGTGTGAACTCCATGTGCAGTACAGCTTTTCCAGGCTTGAGAGTCTCTATAATCTTTAATGGTTCGGTATCGATTACCTGTACCGTATCATTACGAGGGAAGGCAAAATTGACCCATACCTGTCTACCATCGGGTCTTGCCATTACAAACACCGGCTGACCATGAACGGGTATAGAGGTGACATGCTCCCAGTTACGGCGATTTACAACCAGCACTTCATTGCGACCGACGGCAGGTAAAAAAGCATAGTCATCTGTCATCGCCCAACCTTCGAGATGTGGCATTTTATAGACAGGCATCTTTTTTGAGCCACGCCCATAGTTACTCAGTATTCGTTTGACACCTTTTTCCGGATGCCATAAATCAAGCAGTGCCAGACCATCTTCACCGAACAATCCAGCAATATAGTAGCGTCCATCTGGTGTAATCAGGCCATCGTATGGTAGACGGCCGATATCTTTATAGCGGGTTATCTCCGGTTTTTTATTACTCATATCAGCAATCCATATTTCACCAGTGTCATACAGTGAAAATACGAAACGCTGACCGGGTGCATCGACCAGACCTACCACCTTAGAGCGCTGCTCCCCTACCCCTGCAGGGATATCTGCAACCAGCTCAAGCGTTTTAGAATCAAAAACCTTTACACCACCTGGTTTGTAGTTAGAAACCGCAACCAGTTTCCCATCCTGGGAAATGGCACCGCCAATGCTGTTCCCTGACTGAATAATGCGTTTGTCGATCCTGCCTGCCAGTATGTCAATTTTGGTCAAGCCACCATCACGACCGAATACATAGGCATAACGCTCGTCACGTGAGTAGACAACGGTGGCATGTGATAAATCACCCAGGCCTTTAACCTGCTTGAGTAACTGGTGTTGTGTGGTGTCAACGATCTGAATACTGCCGGTTGCACGTTCGATTACGACTCCCAGATCACCAGTCCCACGCACGGTGGCACAAGCGGGTAACAGAGTATATATTACAGCCAGTGACAAGTATCGTGTGATACGACTCATGGCGTCACTCCTGAATACAAGGTCTCAACCAGCCAGTGTATTTCCTGCTCGCTCAATATTGTTTTCCAGGGCGGCATCGGGGTACCGGGGCGACCTTCCGTTATCGTTACGGTAATCATCTGGCGTGATTTATTATGAAGTACATCGGGCGTCAGTGCCGGTCCCAATCCGCCTTTCAGCGTCATACCGTGGCAGGAACCACAATCCTGCAAGAGTAGATCCTTTAACTCGGCACGGCGTTGTTCAGACAAAGAGGTGGGTTGATTGTTGCTGGCATCAATCTGGTTATCTTTTGCATAAACTGGATTGTATAACACTGCCATACCTGTTATCAGAAAGAGTTGACTGATGATACTCTGCCAGCGTCTAACCATAGTTTGATAGTGCCTTGTCTGAAAAATATTCACCAATAGCCTGATCAGTAGCAAACCAGTCCAGAATATTGGCCAGTGAGACAACTTTACCTATCACAAAGATAACCGGCGCCTGTAACATCGCATTACGAGTGTCTGCAGCCAGCACTGATAAGGTTGATAGTACTCGTTGCTGACGTGCGGTCGTACCATTCTGGATGGCTGCGGCTGGTGTGGTCTTGTCCAGTCCCGCCTCCACAAGCTTGTTACAGATCATGTCAATATTTTCCAGACCCATATAAATAACTATTGTTTTGTTATTGTCAGCAAGTGTTTTCCAGTCCAGATTCAGCGCATGTCCTGACTGGCTGTGGCCAGTGACTATCTGCACTCCTGAGGAAAGACCACGATGGGTAAGCGGGATGCCGGCATACGCACTACAGGCTGAAGCAGCAGTAATTCCGGGAATAATTTCAAATTCGATACCGTGTCTTGCTAATACCAATGCCTCTTCACTACCGCGCCCGAACACAAATGGGTCGCCCCCTTTAAGTCGAACAATGGTCCGTTTACTTTCTGCCAGATTTACCAGTAGTTGATTAATATCGTCCTGAGGAAACGTATGGTTACCGGACTTCTTGCCAACATATATCTGGCTGGTACCTGAAGGAATCAGATCCAGAATAGCTTCGGATATCAGACGGTCATATATGACCACATCAGCATTCTGTAACAGACGTAATGCTTTTACGGTTAATAGATCAGGATCACCAGGGCCAGTACCTACCAGGTACACTTTTGCTGACTGATTCATCAAATGCTCCCATGAGAGAAATTTGAGATCAGACGGGGCCTCCCCCCGCCTGCTATACCTCATTTTAGTTCAATGTTAGTACACATCATACATGGTGTTATAGACATTGAACTTGCCTGTGGGTGTTATCAGCCGTTTGTCCTTGATGACATTCTTCAGTTTCAGAGTCTTGTCATCAACGACAACAATGGCTGATTCCTGTTTTTTGCCACTCCAGACCGAAAACCAGACCTCATCACCCTTGCGGTTGAACTCAGGCTGTACGATACGCTTGGGCCCTTCACCCAGTTTGGCCCAGTCGGCAATCGGTAATACCTTGTAGGGTTTGTCCAGGTCATTCAGGTCGAATACCGCAACGGTCTGGCTAATTTTGTTATCAGGGTTAAGTGGCGTATCCACGTACAGGTAATGTGATTTGGGATGGGTTTTGATAAACAACGATCCGCCACCCTGGCCTTTTAAGGTACGCACGACTTTCCAGGCATACTTTTTGTGACCCTTAGGATCGGTACCAATAAGTGCAATGGTATCATCGCCGAGGTGACTGGTTGCCCAGACCGGACCGTATTTATGATCAACAAAATTGGCACCGCGACCCGGATGAGGAATTTTCCCCACATCAACCAGAGCAGCCAGTTTTCGGGTTTTGGAATCCACCACGGCTATTTTATTGGATTTATTAGCTGCTGTCATAAAGTAGCGTTTACTGGAGTCCCAACCACCATCATGCAGGTAACGAGCGGCATCAATTGTGGTAACTTGCAGATTATCCAGGTCTGAATAATTCACCAACAGGATTTTTCCTGTTTCCTTAACGTTGACTATAAACTCTGGATGTTCATGCGATGCGACAATAGCCGCTACACGTGGTTCAGGGTGATATTCCTGCGTATCCACAGTCATGCCGCGAGTGCTGACAATTTTTAACGGCTCCAGTGTGTCACCATCCATAATGGTATATTGAGGTGGCCAGTATGCCCCGGCGATCGCATAACGGTCTTCGTATCCCTTGTACTTGGATGTTTCTACCGAACGCGCCTCCATTCCGACTTTTATTTCAGCCACGGTACCCGGTTCTTTCATCCACAGATCAATTAGATTGACCTTGGCATCACGACCAATCACAAACACATAGCGGCCCGAGTTGGACATACGTGAAATATGTACTGCATAACCAGTATCGATTATTTTAACGATCTTCTTGCTGTCACCATCAATCAGTGCCACCTGTCCAGCGTCTCGCAGCGTGACAGAAAACAGATTATCCAGATTGTACTTGTTCATCTGTTTTTTTGGACGCTTGTTTGGTGGAATAATAAGTTTCCAGCTTTCCTTCATTTCCTTCATACCGTATTCTGGTGGCACCGGTGGTTCGTGCTGCAGATAACGTGCCATCAGATCAACATCTTGTTCACTTAACTGGCCTGATGATCCAAAATTAGGCATTCCGGCCGGCGAACCGAACCCGATAAAAGCCTTTAAATATTCAGTGCCTTTAGGCTGGGTAATATCCGGAGTAAGTGGTTTACCGGTCGCACCCTTGCGTAGCACTCCATGACAACCTGCACAACGCTCAAAGAAGATCCGCTTCGCGCGTGTAAATTCTTCATGCGTTAAAGATGGCCCTTTTGGCGTAATATGTTCTTGCGCACTTTCCGGACTCATGGGTACGGGTGCACCCTTATATCGTAATTCCTCTTCTGGCGTGCCGGGATGTTCGCCTTTTGTTGCGTAAACAGGCACACTGGCAAGCGTTCCAGCCATCATCACGCTTGTGAAAAATAGTTTTGCATAGCTCATAACAGCTTCCTCGTTATGTTGGTATGATCAGGAAATTATTTAAACTTTTGTATTAGAGAAACTAAGACTTATAAACCCATAACACCTTGATATAGATCAAGCACGCATATTTGACAAGGCAATGCAGTCGAAAAATTACACAACGGTTGGTAGAATATAACCAAGTATTTTAGTCTGTTATTGCTGTGCTTTACTGCTTAGCTTCCTGGCGCGTTCTCTTTTTTTACGTTTTTCTGCCAATGGCGGGCACTTGTGTGTATTCCAGTATGTGATCTGGCAATCCAGACAGTAGTGACACTCATTCGTGTTTATCTCACCAGTAGGCCGAATGGCCTGCACTTCACATTCCAGTGCACAGGTTTGACAGGGACGACCACACTCCTTGCGACGTCTTAACCAGTCGAATAGCCTCAGGCGAGATGGAATGGCAAGTGCCGCTCCCAGTGGGCAGACGTATTTGCAATAGAACTTCCGATTGAACAGACCAATTAGCAACAGAATCAGGGCATAACTCACATAGGGCCATTCACGATCAAATCGCATGGTAATGGTCGTTTTAAACGGTTCGACCTCAATGTACTGAAATACCGTACCCAGAGACTGTAGTGATAATCCGAATAGCACAATAAAGATGATGTATTTCAGCGCTAACAATCGTTCGTGTACCACAGGTGGAATCTCAAACTGTCGCAACTTCATACGTAAAGCAAGCTTGTTAAGCAGTTCCTGTAACGCGCCAAACGGACACAACCAGCCACAATATACCCCTCGACCCCATAGCAGCAGCGTCACCGCAACAAAGCCCCATAGCAGGAAGGTTGCGGGGTCGAGCAGAAAAGTATCCCATTTGAATTCATGGGTAATAGCACTAAAGAAGGTCAGTACATTCACCACCGAAAGCTGACCCAACATATACCAACCTATAAAGAACAGGGTATAGATCAGAAAAATAATCCGTACCCTGGTCAGAAAGGTTGGGTGACGTGCCAGCCAGTCCTGAAACACCAGTATAAAAGCCAGTGCCAGCAGACTAATAATCAGAATGGCAATCTGCAGTTCATTTTCCTGCCAGACGATTAGCCAGAAGGGTTCCAGGTTGGAATCCATAATGGCATTGACAGACTTCTCATGTGAAGTGCCTGCTTCAGCCTGTGCTTCTGCATTGGGCTCAATGCCACGGGATTCGATAACTTTGTGCAGTGAACGCATGATGGTTGAATTAATAACCATCACTGTAATCGTCGCACCACTAATCCCGTCTAAGGCCTTGTAACCCTTCCTGTCACGTCCACCTATTTTGCTGCGTACAGTCATCGGTATGCCCGGATACTGGCTGACGTAGTGTTGCAGGTCCCCGTCTTTGATGCCCACCGCCAGAATAGGCTCCTCATGGTGCAGAATTTTTACACCCCGGATAGTGCCCTGCAGATCAAGGCCCACCAGTGTCGAAATGGGACGACCGGAATAGGCGGGTATCGCAAAAATATCATCGGTTTTGAATATGTAGCCCAGTCGTTTACCCTGACCATAAACGGCAGCGGCAAGAGGGTCGCCCTCAAATTTCCCAATCTTGTCAGATTCAGGGAAAAAGCTGTGCACAGAGCTTGCTATAACCCCGGCACCACTGTGTTGACTGGCACTGGAGGCCAATAGCGGGGACAGCACCAACCACAGAAGCAGTAAGCGCAACAGATGAAGGACGGGGTTAGTCATGACTCATTAATCCATAGAGAACAGGAGAAACAGTTAACATTATCACGTCAATATTTCCTTGACGCTCATCAAACAGAAACCATTCTGTGTTCAATATCTGGATACTCCATAGTCTGCCGGGTTATTCTCTAATCTACGTGATAATATACTCACGCTAATACTGTAACCTTTACGATGGAATGCTTATGATAGAAATTCTGGCTTTCACACTTACCGCTATCGCTTTATATCTTTTCTCCGACTGGCTGTTGCGCTATATAGAGTACTATCGTGGTGCTCCACTGCAAAACAGAAGTATAATATTTTTTGCTATCATCCTGGTATTGTCACTGGTTTCGTTTCAATTAATACCTGTTCTGTTAAAACAGTTTAGCTGATTTATGATCATACGGTTTAGTTGTTAGTGGTCATTTTTTGACCAAATAATACCCGTAGCACAACATAGATAAACAGCAATCCGCCAATAATTGAAATCAGCCCACCCAGTCCCATCAGACCCATCGCAGCAATCTGCTCAGTACCTTCCAGACCCTGTTCTGCCCCGGCGACCTTCCGTTGTACTCCATAACCACCAGACCATAGCAGTCCGCTTACATGCAAGACCTGGCCGCCACCGTATAACCAGGGTTGTATCGATGCTATTCGCCGTGCCGGAGTGGCATAACCCAGGCGTGGCAGTAATTCATAGGTAATACCCATCAAAGCCAGTGTCACACCCACGATGCTGCCATGATAATGGGCCGGAATGGTGACATTGCTACCATGGATAAAGAAGCCAATCAGTCCACCCAGGCCAAACAGTATGATCGAAGACAGCAAGGCAGCACGCAGTGGTTTATGTTCA
>DRJJ01000198.1 GCA_011052255.1 Gammaproteobacteria bacterium
AGGCCAGGTGTTCGTACATAACCCAGTGCCACACAGGCTTGTTTGAGTTTGAACACTGAACCGACCGTGCCTTTAAAGGTTGATTCGAAGTGCTTTGTCAGGTAAAGCCAGTGTTTCGGTTCGATATTTAGCCGCTCAAGTACCGGAGGAATCGTTCCGGATATCGCACCTTTTTTATCTTCACGCAAAATACGTCCAGACCAGTCCACCAGCACCAGGTAATCCGTTAGCCGAAAGGGCAGGCCTTTCGGCATGTTCTCTCTAGGGTAGCCGGCAAATGGCATCAGATCGTTTGCTTGCCGTCTGGGATGATTAGGTTGCGATACTTGTTGTGCCTTAGCTGTTCTTTTCTGGATGCTGGTGTGATCAGAGGTTTCCGGTGTTTTAGCCATCTTTGCCCGAATGGGATTGAGATCGACATAGGCCATACAGGCGACCAGTGCTGTCTCATCCAGTAAGGCCTGGGTTTTAAAGCGGCCTTCCCAGAAACGACCTGTACAATGGTCTTCTGCATTTGCGAATATGTCTGCCAGTTCCAGTAACTTATCTTCAATCCACTGGCGGCGGTGCTCGTAGTTCTGGCCGGTGATATTATCGGTACCGCACAAGAAAGCACGTCTCACACAGCGAGACACACAGTGATAATACGGGGTAGCGTCTAATGACACCTGGGTATAGCGAGGGCGCGGCATTGATCTTCTCCTTGATCAGTTAAATCCATGTTGGCTAGAGTATTGTTGATGAAGTATAGTTGTCAACTATAAGTGTGGATGTCTATTTAAAGTTGTTGAATTTACATCTTGAAATGAATTTATTTTACGGTTGCGTGTTGTCAGGTTCCATAAATATCTGGAATTCAGATAACCATATTCTCTATTTAGAAGAAAAATAGCCAGTGATCAAGGAGACTCAATATGGACAGATTAAGAGAGGCCATATCGCGGTTAAACAATTATTTAGATGAACACAGGGTAAAACGAGCAATATTATCAACTATTCCCGGCGTTGGTACTGCATTAGATATTTTGATTTATGGCGATGACCTTGAGAAACTAATAGAAGATCTTCAAAGACAATCGGAAGAAAGACAGCAGGAGATCATTAACAGAATTGATGAAGTAATCAGTAAGTACGGTATTGTTTCTAAAACTATTGTGACGATTGGTAGTGGGAATGCAGAGAATATTCTTGAATGTATGTCTGAGGTGGAAATTGGAAGTAAACACCAGGTAAGTATGAAACATGAGTACGGAGGAAGCGCTGTAAACGTTACAACGCGATTACTATCAATGGAACACGATGTATATCCTGTGATTACTACTGGAAGAGATCGGTTAGGTAATCAGATTCGTGATCGGCTTCGTAAAGTAGCAGAGCAATCTGACGCATGTACTGGTGTTTTGCGATTTATTAATTCAAAGGATTTTCAAGCCTATTCTATCGAGACACCAAGTTCGACGGTAATTGTTTCTGGTAGCGACAGAACAATTTTTTCTCAACCTCCTGGGAAGGTAGGAGGTTTTCGTGGATTTATGGATGAAAGACTTGATGCGTTTACACGAGAAAACCGCAAGTATCCTCGTGTAGTAATGATAGGCCACATTTACGCAGATAGTGGTGATCATGAAGATCTGGAGCCAGGCGAATGTACTATCTCAATTATCAACAGGTTTCGGAATCGATCCCTGATTCATGCAAACTTCGGGAACAGCCAGATAAAGCATCAGTCAGAATTCTGGGAAGATTACCTTGATAAAATATCTATATTTCAACTTAATATAAAAGAAGCAAAAAAGTTCTTTCAAGATAACAATGAGGTAACTACGTTAACTGATATCATCAAATGGTTCATGAGTAAAAATATTAATGCAGTTATTACCCTTGATAAATTTGGTGCGGTTGCAACGCACAAGGACTACAGTGGCGTAATCATTGCCTGGCCAATAATAGAGCGCATACATGTTAAGGATACGACAGGTGCGGGTGATGCCTTTGCAGCTGGTATGGCATCAGTACTTTGTGAAAATACTGAATTGACATGTACACAGTTTCAAAGTGCATTGGAGGTCGCCAGGATATGGGCGGCGGAGTCATGTAAGCACGTAGGCGCATCAGTATTCTGTCCAAATATACAGGATATCGAAGATTTCAATAATATATTAAAGAAAGAGGCCAGGAAGAACGATAGACCCATCGCACCGATAGTATCTATGGACATGCGAAGTGCATATGACATTCTTTCTTTAATCGACATCGCGTTTTCCTAGTATTCGAGAAAAATGAACACGGGGTAGCCACTAGAGCGAACTATAGGGGGTAGGGCTCAATTATTACTGAATCGCTTTTTCAATTCAAGATATTGACGAGAAATTCGAGCAGGTGCTAGAAACCAGGTTAGAAGCACTGGCCAGCGAGGTGGAAGATCTCCGCGAACAGATTGCGGGAAAGACAGTTACAGCTCAAAGCAAACTGCACCCGAATGTTATTGAAAATATCTCAAAAACCTACGCCATCAAATCTGACAAACTAGCTTTGCCCATCTAGGCATGTCAAAATACAAATGGCGCAATCAGCAGACGAGATTGATAATTTTGTGAGGCAGAAGATTGTTACGGGGCGACGTCTCCTGCAGAATTCCTTGCAGTGTTCAGTAATATTTTCTTTAAACGACCAGCGGTACTTAATGAACAGTATCCAGCTATCTATGATCAATTGCGACAGTATTATCGTCAGGATACATTATTGCGGTAAATTTAATTCAGGATCAGGTAGGGCCAGGTTCTCTCGAAAATAATCAGTCTTTTCGAACTGGAACCTGGCCCATTTGCCTGTATTACACTATTAGTTCAGGCAGTCAGGAGCTCTCTGCTTTTTTCAGGCTGTAGAAACCCAGGCCCTTTTCAGTATTGGGCTCCAGACTTATTGCAGGATAGACGCTAGCCATCATACTCGCCAGAACGGGGAAGCCGCATTCTTGAGCAACAGTATCAGCAGAAAGGTTGATACAACTGATGCTGAATAATGGGTCGTCTTCGAACGCAAACTCTATTTCTTCACTGGTCTCAGAAATGAGCTGTGCGCTGGAACCTAACCGTTCTGCCAGTTTTGATACTAAAACGTAGCTTGCCTCCAGTTCATCCTCCGGCAGTTTTTCACTTTTTACGATACACTCCAGCTCTTTTGTACCGATGTCATGAATAAAGTTACTTGTTTTGTCGATTGCAGATTCGATGTCGCCTGATTCAATATCAACATTAATCGCATTCGTCTGCTCAAGTAATTCTTCAGAGCTGGAAGATTCCAGACCTGATGTAATCAATAAGGGAATGTTTATCCTGTAGTAGCTTCCATTATTGTCATCAATCGCCAGATTACCTGCGGCATCACGACTTCCAATCCGGATAAAATAGTTTCCGGTGCCTAGCCCAGGTATTATGATACTGTGACTGGTTTTTGGATAGGGGTCGTATTTTTTAGAAGCAGGCGGTGTGCTTTTCCCAAATCGAACACGACTATCGCAAAGCTCATCTGTTTTCCAGCTAACTACAATTTTATTGGCTTTTCCATATTTATAACGTCTCACAGAAACATTGTTAATATCCGGCTTGCATGTGTCGTTGGTTTTACGCGTGTAAAATTTCTGCACACCTTTTCTGTCTACCAGACCTTCCTTTGATTCTGCAATTATCTCAAAATTATAGGTTGTATCCGGTGATAGTCCGGTAATCATCATGCCATGTGAAGTCCTGAGCGTATTTGATGATTTTGATGAAAACGGCTCATTATGTGCCTGATCACGACGGAAAGCATTAGACGAAGTAGAATAATTGACCCGGGACTTGGTTGATACATTCGTCTTCCAGCCAATAATTGCACGATCATTGTCGATGGCAACAGAAATATTACTAATTACCGGAAGCAAGGTTTTTGCTTTAAGGGTTGTATCAACTTTACCCAGGTAACGTGTTGCCTTGTAAAACTGCCATGTATATTTTCTGCGTTGTTGTGCTACTTTCTTTGCAAAGCTACGTGACGTGCGTGCATCATATGTTAATACTACACATGCCTGTTTCCAGGATTTCTGTGTGCTCGGGTATGCAGGATTTCGATTACCCTCTGCCCATATGACATTTTTTACGTTAATGTTCTTTCTGCTGCCTGTTATTGTACCGCTGTTACCTGAAGGACTTTGTATCGTATAAAATGAGCCTACACTTGTGGTCGAAGTGAGCCCCATCAGGTACAGGTCAAGTGGATTAAAATGATAATAATCATCGCCAATAGTATGTGACTTGAACTTATTGCCGCCAAGGGCTTGCCAATCAATTCCATCATAGTCCATCGGTGAGTGATTATTGTCAAAATAACGTCCCCAGTGGAATATCCCCTGACCCGAGGAGCTGATCAAAAGATCATAACGATTAGGTCCAGACACCGTGTCCCTGTTTCGGGTATAGGCCCCCCACATATGACCTGTCTC
>DRJJ01000199.1 GCA_011052255.1 Gammaproteobacteria bacterium
GGTTATCTACCAGACGCCCGGCAAGAAAGTCAGCAGCACCATGGCGCTACCGGTTGCCATCGCCCTGCCTGGCAACGACCTGATTCGACGTATTCGTTACGTGGTACGACGCGGCGATTCACTGGCACGCATCGCCCAGCGTTTTCGCGTCAGCATCAGCCAACTGGTCAAATGGAACAAACTTAATCCCAAACGTTACCTGAAGCCGGGGCAGCGACTGACCATGTATGTCGATGTAACCAAGCAGACCTAAAATACTATAATAATTCACAGCCGTTTTTATTGCGGCAAGCCAACACATGACAGAAAAAAGAGAAGACATACGCACAGAATTCAGTGGTCGAGTAAAACTCATCCATAAAAGCTTTGGCGAACAGGAAGCCAAATTACACGATCTTTCCAACGGCGGGCTATTCGTATTGGTCGGTGAAGAGCAAGAGCTGGGGCTGGAAGGTGGTAGCACCCTTAAGGTCCAGTCACTGGACATAGAAGATGCGCCGATAATAGATGCCGAGATTGTGCGCCTGGAACCTCGCGGCATTGCGTTAAAATTTCTTCTGGATTGATACTCCTCCCGGCAAAGTCCCGAACATTAGCGCCTCCTGCAAATAGTATTTATAATATCCTGGTTGAATGAAAATTTGTTGCACCGTAGGATGTGGTGAGGTGCGAACCGCATCACAAATACATCACGGCGTTTGATGCGCTTCGTACCTCACCACATCCTACATCGGATTAGTAAAGTAACGCGTATTATTCAATGTGTTATGTTTGACTTAGATATTTCTGATTTAGTATCAATCTGTAAATATATTTACAAAGTTACTTGTATATGCTAGTGTTGGCATATAGTGTTATTGGCGTTACAATGATGGTATGAATTTCATACTACCAAACGAAAAACAGGTCATCTGGATTGGGTCTTCCCTAAAAGACCTTAAGGATTTTCCTGGCGATGTTATAGATGTAATGGGTTACGCCATTCATCTGGCCCAACAAGGTGATAAACATCCAGATACCAAGCCCCTGAAAGGGTTTGGTAGCGCCAAGACGCTGGAAGTAGTCGACGATCACAAAGGCAGCACCTACCGAGCCGTTTACACGGTAAAGTTTGAAGATGTTGTCTATGTTCTCCACTGTTTCCAGAAAAAATCAAAGTCAGGTTCAGCAACACCTAAGCCAGATATTGATTTGATCAGGCAGCGACTAAAAGACGCTGAGAGTTTATATAAGAGTAGTAAGAAGTGAGGCAGACATGGCAATTCAACACGAAGTTAGCAGCGGTAACGTTTTTGCTGATCTCGGTTTCGACGAACCCGTTGAGGCCTTAGCGAAAGCTGAGCTTGCACGCCGTATCTCCAGCATCATCAAACACCGCCACCTAAAGCAGACGGATGCCGCAACATTATTAAATATTGATCAGCCTAAAGTCTCAAAATTAATCCGTGGGCAGTTAAAAGACTTCTCCATTGAGCGTCTGATGCATTTTCTATTGCAGCTAGATCGAGATATCGAGATAGTTATCAGAAAGCGTCCGCGTACACGCGGAAATAGTCGTATAGCAGTTTCGGCAGGTTAACAGGCACCTGACAATCTGAAGTGGTCTACTAATTCCGGACACCAGGTTAAGGCTGTACAATGCCATAACGAGGTGAACGATGAAAAGCAGAAAAGAGAACAAGACGGAAGTACACAGAAGACTTCAAGCGTGATGCGGTTTCGCTGGTAACCGAACAGGGTTACAAAGTTACCGATGCCGCGCACAGTCTGGGTATTGGTGACAACCTGTTACGGCGCTGGAAACAGGGATTTGAAGATGAAGTCACAAGCAAAGCTCTAAGCACAGATGAACGTAAAGAACTGAAGCCACTGGGCAAAGAAAACCGCACCCTGCGGATGGAGAAAGACATTTTAAAAAAAGCCAGCCAGTACTTTGCCAAGGAAATGAAGTGAAGTACGGCTTTATCCGTGATCACACAGGGGATTGGCCGGTGAATCTGTTATGCGAAATACTGGCTGTACATCGCAGTACCTACTACGACTGGGTTAACAGGCCCTGCAAGGTGATTGGGCCAGAAGAGCTGGTATTGAGGAGACGCATGAAAGGACTGTTTGTAGCCTCTCGCGAGAGCCTGGGTAGTCGCATGATGATGGAGAACCTGCAAAATGAAGGCTTTGTGCTAGGGCGAGATCGGGTACGTCGCTTGATGAAAGCACTCAACCTGAAGGTCAAACAGAAACGCAAATACAAGATCACGACAGACAGCAAACACGCCTTTCCCGTTGCATATTCTGGCCCATCATGAACACCCATTCTGGAACAACGTGCTGAATCGCCAGTTTTCCCCGCAGGCACCCTAATCAGGTCTGGGGTACGGATATTACCTATCTGTGGACACAGGAGGGCTGGATATACCTGGCTATCGTAATTGATCTGTATTCACGCCGTGTGGTCGGTTGGGCAATGGATCGACGGATGACGAAGTCACTGGTGATCAGGGCACTGATGATGGCGATTAGCCTCAGGAATCCGCCTCCTGGCCTGATCCATCATTCGGATCGTGGCAGTCAGTATGCCAGTTATGCTTATCAGGCTTTGCTGAAACAGCAGTACATGATCCCGAGTATGAGCCGCAAAGGTAACTGCTGGGATAATGCTCCGGTGGAACGGTTCTTCAGTAGTCTGAAACGGGAATGGACTGGTGATCGGTTATATCGAACCCGGCAGGAAGTGATTGCTGATGTGCGTGAATATGTGGCGGTGTATTACAACTCCCTGCGTTTACATTCAACGCTGGGTTATATGACACCGATGGATTATGAAAACACTCTTAATGAAGTGTCCGGAAAGAGTTGACCACTACATAGTTTTAAATATCGGCCTAAGTCATCCTTAATGAGTACATCACCCTGGTCACGAACAATGCTTTCACCCGTAGAGTGGGGATAGCCCTTTTGCTCTAGCAGATCAACAACAGCCTGTTCCAGACGTGCCTCGGTAAATTTCATGTTTCGCCCGTGTTCTTATCGGTCTGCAAACGCTTAATATCGGCTTCAATTTCTTTAAGGCTCATCTCCTTGCTGATCTGTTTTTGTTCTTCCCTGTATTTAGCATATTCTAACCCGGCCTTTTCTGTCGCCATTTTATGGCTAATTTGGCCCGCATGGGTTAAAAGATCCCTATCGTTGAGTTGTAATATGGCATCCAGCCGAGTAATCCAGTCATTCATGTTCATGGCTTGCTGCTGTTGCGCCATGGTTTCTGCAAAAGCCAGATATTGCTCAACCAGTAACCCCAGCAGTTTGATTTCGTCTTCATTCAGATAGTTTTTGGCAATACTCACATCCTGCTTTTTGATAGATGCCAGCTTATCCTTGTCAAATGAATGCATGCCCAATAGTGGCAAGGTCGCATCCACCCTGCGAAAAACCAGCTCCGCCGCCGTTTGTTGGCTAATGGCCCATAACAGCTTGTTTTGAACAATCTTGAAAAACTCGACCGTTTTTTCATTTTTGGGGTCATAATCAATACTGGTGGTGTATATATCCTTGATTTTCTGGTAAAAAAACCGCTCAGACAGACGGATTTCACGGATTCTGGCCTGTAACTCATTGAAATAGTTCATCGACTGGCCGGATTTAAAACGTTCATCATTCAGGGTAAAACCCTTGATAATGTACTCTTTCAGGCGTTGAGTGGCCCAGATACGGAATTGGGTACCCTGTTGTGATTTAACCCGATAGCCTACGGAAATAATGACATCGAGGTTATAGTGATTTGTCTGGTAGTCCTTACCATCCGCAGCAGTTATCCGGAATTTCCGGACAACTGAATCTTCCAGTAACTCACCTTCATTAAAGATATTGCTAATGTGCTCGGAAATGGTTTTTTTGCTTTTATCAAAAAGCGCCGCCATTTGGGCCTGGGTTAGCCAGACGGTATCGTCTTCGAGGTGGACATCGACCTTGATATTGCCTTCGGGGGATTGGTAGATGAGGATTTGGGAGCCTATTTCTTGTTTATTTGACATAACCCATCCCCAACAAAATAACATACACATTTGAATAAAGTGTTTTAGGTCTCATACAGGCCCCTTTATGACAGGCTCATCAGTACCTATGCTATTCAATAGTGAATCATACTGATCTTCATCTTCTTTTAACCTTTTTATGATTAACTCCGCAGCTAACTTCATTTCTGGTACTTCTACAGGCAACGAACCTCTTTCAAATACTCCACACAAATGGGAATACTCATTATTTATCCTATCTGTAAGTATTGCTGGTATCTTTTCACCACCAAAGAATTTTTCATTTTCTCAACATCACTAGAGTTATCTGGGTATTTATAATACAAATATATCTCAAGAAACTTTCTAGCGTTATTGCCGAAATTGTAGAATGCAGTATAATTTGAATCATCAACTACTGCCATTTCTGAACATTTGTAAATTTGATGAAACAGATAATTAAACTCAGTTATATATTCTTTCAGGTATTTAGGCATTATTTGAATTGTTGCGACTTTATCTTGCCTGACAACCAAGAAGAATTGGCGCTCATATGACTGAAACTTGGAATTTTTGTTTATAAATCCACCTGTGAGTCTTTTCAAGTATTTCAAAAAATCAAGATTGTGAGTGGAAATAAACAACTGTTCAAATTTCTCATCATCAACAATTGCTATTTTTATAAGACTGTAAACAAAAAATATATGGTTCCCATCCAGACTTGAAATTGGGTCATCAATCCATATAACCGGCTTTACACCTTTGGTTTCGATATCTTCCAGCTTTGCCATAAAATAGCAGAAGGCTATCAGGCTACACTCACCCTCACTTAAATGGTGCGCCTTTTTCCCATCCCTAATTATCTCGAAATGAATATGTTTGCATGTTTGTATTCAGCTGGCTCAACACTACCACAAAGTTTGTTAGCCATGTCCCACAGGGATTCTTCAAAGCTTTTTTGTTTTTTTACTGTTTTTTTTGTGGCTTTCTTTGCCATAAGTTCCTCAATTATCTGATTTTATTCACACTAATCGTGTTTTTATTATTCGTCGATCCATTCTATCAGTTCGCTGAGCTGGCATTGCAGATATCTGCAAAGCTTATCAAGCGCATCCAGATCTACCCTTTGGGCCTGTTCATGATACAGACGTGTGATTGTGCCGCGGTTTATGTTTGTGGCTTTGACTACGTCTGAAATCTTCAGTCGTTTTTCACCCATTATTTTTGATAAGTGGATTTTGATCATAATGTTCTCTTGGTGAAAATAGTTCTTATGATGATTATAATGGTCTTCTGAAGATTATTTTGTATCTTATTGTAACCATTATTGGCCATCAATACTACTTTTGATAGTAGTCGATGTTCATGGCTGGGTGTGGGAGGTGAAGTCCGGAACGATGTTTCCAGTAGGTCTAATACTTGTAAAAGACGATAAGCCCGAAGGGCATTACACGCTTGCGCCTTCTCGTAACATGCTTCTCAGCGAATATATTGCCTTACTTGAGAAGATCGCTGTACATTGCCGAAAGGTATTTAAGAAAAAGGCAATAAGAGGATGACATGAGAAAATTTACTTTAGAAGTGTCAGAACAAAATTTCAGTCTGGTTTGGCGTTCACTCAACGCCCTTGAAGAAAACCTGCTAAAAGTTATTGATGAGTACGAAGATGACCCTGACAGTGAATTAGCGGCGTTTGCCGGTAACGATCTTGTCTATCTACGTTTATACAAAGACGAGCTTGAGAAATCTGCCAAAGACGCAGTATTTAGTGAATCAGCTTTTAGTCTCAATGATGAAGTTCTTGAGTAAGTTAAGTCAAGGAGCCTGCCGTTATCGATATGTGACGGACACGATCACCTGCTCAAAGAGACACGTTAATGCCTGACAAAATTAGCGATATTCAAAAAGCCCGTCAGGAAAAGCGACAGAAGACGGGATGGACTCATGCTGAGATTAAGAAGCGGGCTGCGGAAGAACGAAAGGCTTATGCCAAGCTGGCAGAAAATGAGCCTGATGCTTTTGCTTCAGGTGGAGATATGGCTAACATTATGGGTGATAAGAGCGATGATGAAGATTAAACGGCCTGATCCAACTACCGAAGAAGGCAGAGCTGAAATTGCTGCGATTCTGGAACGCTTGAAACCTGAAGCAGAAGAAGCCCGAAGGAGATCATTAATAGATGTAGATGATGAGCCTGTCGGGAAGCTAACCATACCGAATGAAATAGACTTGCACAGGGACAGGAAAGAAAACGATGATTAGATCCCCTCACCCCAACCCTCTCGACTCTGGTTCCGAACTTCGTTCTACCTCCTCCATCCCTGGAGTCGTCCCTGAGGGAGAGGGGGTTATAAGGCTAGCTTGCTGCGTAGACGGCCTGTGCTGCGGCAACGGCCTTGCCGGATGTGACTTTGGCACCGGTTGCGTTTAGCACTTCATCCAGTGCACCCAGACAAAACAGGACGTTGGTCTTGCGTGATGCATAGCCCATTAAACCGATGCGCCAGATTTTGCCGGCCAGATCGCCGAGGCCTGCGCCGATTTCTAGGTTGTAGTCGTTCAGCAGGATGCCGCGTACGGTTGCATCATCGGCACCTTCTGGCAGGGTAACTGCGTTCAGTTGTGGCAGACGGCTTTGTTCTTCAACTATAAAGCCCATGCCCAATGCTTCGATACCGGCCTTGAGTGCCTGGTGGTTTAGTGCATGACGGGCCCAGCTGTTTTCGATACCTTCTTCCTGCAGGATGACCAGTGATTCATGCAGTGCATACAGGGAATTGATCGGCGCGGTGTGGTGATAGGCACGTTTGGCGCCTTTGCCCCAGTAGCCCATGACCAGGTTCAGGTCCATGAACCAGCTTTGCACGGTGTGTGTGCGTTTCTGTATACGCTGTGTGGCACGTTCGCTGAAGCTGACTGGCGACAGGCCGGGTGTGCAGGACAGGCATTTCTGGGTACCGGAATAGATCGCGTCGATATCCCATGCGTCTACCTGCAGTTCTACGCCACCCAGTGAGGTAACGGCATCGACGATGGTCAGGCAATCGTATTTATGTGCCAGTTCGACCAGTTGTCTGGCATCAGACAATGCACCGGTTGAGGTTTCGGCATGTACGAATGCAACCACACTGGCTTCGGGATGCTGCTTGAGTGCATCTTCGAGTTTGGCCGGATCAACTGCGTCACCCCAGGCATCGTTAACGGTAACGGCGGTGGCACCGCAACGCTGTACGTTTTCGACCATGCGGTTACCGAATACGCCATTGATGCAGACGATCACGGTATCACCTGGTTCTACCAGATTGACGAAGCAGGTTTCCATGCCAGCAGAGCCCGGTGCCGAGACTGGCAGGGTGAGTGGATTTTCGGTCTTGAATGCGTATTGCAGCAGTGATTTCATCTGCTCCATCATGTCGACGAAGGCCGGGTCGAGGTGACCAATGGTCGGGCGTGACATGGCTTCGAGGATACGTGGGTTCACATCTGAAGGACCGGGGCCCATCAGGGTACGCTGTGGCGGGTGAAAAGACGGTGTGCTCATATCAACCTCTTAAAATTCGGATCATAAAAAAACCGGCAGGTAGCCTGTCGGTAGTGATGTGGATAGCATAGCAAACTGCTCAGGTAATGAATACCTTAATATGGGTAACTCTGCGTTCCCATCAATGCTTAACTGCAGCTTAGAGCTGTTGCCCAGAGTGCAAACAAAACAATGAGTTGTGTCTTATTATCCCCTCACCCCAACCCTCTCGACTCTGGTTCCGAACTTCGTTCTACCTCCTCCATCCCTGGAGTCGTCCCTGAGGGAGAGGGGGTTTAGTTTATTTTTATCTTTATTTGTATAAATGACAGCTGACGGTATGGGCGGTGCCGGTTTTTTCCGGGTATTGCTGTTTGCATTCTGGCATCACTTTGGGGCAACGGGGGTGGAAGTAGCAGCCCTGCGGCGGGTTGATCGGTGAGGGTAGCTCACCACTGAGGCGGATGATTTTATGCTTGCTGCCCGGGTCTGCCTGCGGTACGGCTGATAGCAGCGCCTCGGTGTAGGGGTGACGTGGTGAGTTCAGTACGTCATCGACCGGCCCCTGCTCGACGATGCGGCCGAGATACATGACAGCGACTTCGTCTGCCATATACGCGACCACTGAGATGTCATGGGTAATAAACAGGTAAGCCAGTCCCAGCCTGCCCTGCAGTTCCTTGAGCAGATTCAGTACCTGTGCCTGTACTGATACATCCAGCGCGCTGGTGGGCTCGTCACAGATAATCAGTTTTGGCTGAACTGCCAGTGCCCGCGCGATACACAGACGCTGGCGCTGGCCGCCGGAAAATTCATGCGGGTAACGATAGCGCATATCGGCGGTCAGGCCGACCTGTTGCAGCAGTTCGGCCACGCGATCGCTGCGTTGTTGTGCACTACCACCAATCTGTTGGGCAACCATGCCTTCCTGAATGATTTCATCAACCATCATGCGCGGGTTCATGGATGCATACGGGTCCTGAAAGATAATCTGGTAATCGGTGCGGCTTTGCCGTAATGCCTGCCCTTGCATGGCCATCAGGTCCCGACCCAGCAATTCGATGCGGCCACGGGTAAATGAGCGCAGTAACTGCAGGATGCCTTTGCCAGCCGTGGTCTTGCCGCAACCGGATTCGCCTACCAGTGCCAGTGTGCGGCCACTGTCCAGATCCAGCGACAGCCCATCGACCGCGTGCAC
>DRJJ01000200.1 GCA_011052255.1 Gammaproteobacteria bacterium
AACCGCCGATTTTTTTCTTTTCTGATCCGGAAACGTCTAACTCCAGATCATCATCAACACTGGCCATCTGCAATATCCTTTTCTGAGTTTGCACTTAACTGTACAAAAGCAATTGCAAAAGCTGTGCCAGTAGTTATTTAATATTTTTTGTCAAATAATTCATGAACATAAGAATGCTGCTTGTACGAATGACGAGTTGTTGACAGCTACAGACGTGCAACGGCCGTCAGCATGTTGGCATTTCGGCTAAATTTCATACCCTTATTGAATACATGCAGATAGGCTATTAACTTGAAATAAGAAAGGAATTTATGTATATACCAGCGAACTATCGACCAGACAAAAGACTACCCGTTGCGAGCATGATGCCCATTTATGAGACCGGGCTATCAAACATATTCATCCAGTAATCTATTGACCTGACCCATTTCCAGCTCACCGGCCAGGGTATGAATGATATCTTCACCACCATTCGTATCAGATGAATCGGAACCATTAAGCGCCTTCTCGCTATCACTGACACCTGTGTCGTCCGCAGAGTCGCTATCTGGCTGGCCTGCTGGAGAATATCCTGATGATATGTCTACATCAGCCAGATTCAACCCCTGCTGCTCCAGCATTTCACGCAAGCGCGGAATCGCCAGTTCAACTGCTTCGCGCACCGGTATATGCTGGGATATAAAACTGACACTAGCCTGATCCTGACTCATCTTGATGCTTATTTCCATCGGACCCAAATGCGCAGGATTAATGCGCAGCTGTGCGGCAGACTGATCATTTCTAACCAGCCAGCTAACCCGGCTAGCCATTTCGTCACGCCATTCGGGACGATTGAGCTGTGCATCCAGACTCAGTGTCGGCATGGTTGCCGCTCTGGCTGTATCGGGCACAACGGCTGTCGTGGTGGTGGTATTCACCAGGCTGGCAACTGCATCGCGGTTAGCAGATAGTAGCTGATTGCTGGTATCACCGAGCGCTTGTGGCAGTGATGTTAAACGCATCTCCTGCACCGCCTGAAGAAAACCGTCTTTTTTGCCCGGTTCTGCATCAGATTGCATGGCGGTGTCACCCAGTTCGATCATTGAAGTACCATCACCTTGCTGTAAACCGGCCGTTTGAATGGTTTGTAACACCGGGTCGCTGCCTGTGCGATTAGTAGTCGTTGATGCCAGTATCGCACCGGCGGGTAGCGGGTTGACTGGTTTTAATAGTTCACCTGCAAGCAAACCAGGTGAGACCTGGTCGCTGGTTGGAGTAAGTCCGGACACGAGTTCCTGCAACTCACCTGCCAGTGGTAAATCTGTCAGGTTTTCAGCAGCTGCTAGCAGGTTTTGCGGCAATAATTTGCCCTCCAGCGGCAGCACGCTGCCTTGCTCCGGGAACGCCTGTCCGGCTAACTCACCCTTTTGTCCAGAAGAATTTTCAGATACCCCTGCTGCATTGGTGTCTTTTTGTTGAACACCACTAAGCACTTGTGTGAAATCATTATTTTTACCAGATTCAGGTGATGCTTTGGTGCCTGCAGAAAGTGTCTGCGGGGCAACTGCAATGGGGGGGGTGACTGAACTCATATTTCTCTCCTGGCCGGCAATTTCATGGATCTGCCTGACAAGGAGCAAGAGTTATGCCAAATTCTTTAAGAGGCGTTGTTAATCGATATTTTTGTTCTGACCGGTACGCGCAGCGTGCTCATCTTGCTCTCGTTGTTCCTGTTTGAGTGCTTTTTTAGCGTCTGTCTGCTGGTAGCGCTGTACTACTTTATCAAGTGCATTGGCCCGACTGCGTCTGCCTAACCAGTTCTCCGTCTGTCGGTTGCACGCCTCCTGCTCCTGATTAACCAGCCCACGTTGCATCTCAATCGCCTCGTTAAGTCGTTGCAGAAACACCCGATAATCCTGCATGACTCGCGCATCTACCGAGGTCTGGTTAGTTACTGCAAAACGCCGGGTATATTCGTCTCGATATTCGGTTAATTCACTCAGTTTTTTTTCTTGTTCATTCAGGTTGTTACGGCATTTACCCAATTCACTGGCCGCATTCCGTTCCTGCTGCTGTGCAAATTTAGCTACCGGTTTGATACGTTTTGATCTGTCCATTACCCCTCTCAATCATTATTTTGTTTTACGCGAGCATGGACATCAACTCACTCATTTGTGCCTTGCTTTGATCATAGTTCACGCTTTCGCGCATGTCCTGTTGCAAAAAGCCCATTAGCCGGGGGTTATAGTCGATGGCCTCATCTATACGCTGGTTTGAACCCGGTTGATAGGCCCCGACATTGATTAGATCCTTGTTCTGTTCATACAGGGAATACATTTTTTTGAAGTTCTGTGCACGTTTCTGGTGCTCAACATCGGTAATCTCGGGCATCACGCGACTGATTGATGCCTCGATGTCGATGGCCGGGTAATGGCCTGACTCTGCCAACTGACGTGACAATACGATATGTCCGTCCAGTATCGCACGTGCTGCGTCGGCAATCGGATCATTTTGATCATCTCCTTCTGCGAGGATGGTGTAAAAGGCCGTTATTGATCCGCCGCCCTCTTCGCCATTACCGGCACGTTCGACCAGCTGCGGAATTTTGGCAAATACCGAGGGCGGATAACCCTTGGTTGCGGGCGGTTCGCCTATGGCCAGTGCAATTTCACGTTGCGCCTGCGCAAACCGGGTTAGCGAGTCCATCAGTAACAGAACGTTTAGCCCCTGATCACGAAAATATTCAGCTATAGCAGTCGCCTGCATCGCGCCATGCATGCGCATTAAGGGCGGATCATCTGCCGGGGTGGCGACCACAACTGCCCGTTTAAGATCTTCTTCGCCCAGTATATTCTGTACAAATTCCTTAACTTCACGACCTCGTTCACCAATCAGGCCAACTATAATTACGTCGGCATTAGTGTAACGTGTCATCATCCCGAGCAACACACTTTTACCCACGCCGCTGCCTGCAAATAAACCCATACGCTGACCTCGTCCGACTGTGAGCAGGCTGTTTATTGCCCGAACTCCGACATCCAGCGGTTCGGAAATAGGATGACGTAACAGGGGGTTTATCTGTCTGCCGGTTAGCGAGGTGGTTGCATCGGTGTTGAGTGCCCCTTTACCATCGAGCGGTTTACCTGCTCCGTCGATGATACGCCCAAGTAGTGCATTACCAACATGGGCTACGCAGGATGTATGCGTCGGAATCACGCGTGCATTGGGCACCAGGCCATGCAGGTTGCCGGTAGGCATCAGAAATAATTTATCACCAGAGAAACCCACTACCTCAGCTTCAATATCACCGCCTTCAGGTGTGGCTACCATGCATCGGCCTCCGATTGGTGCCTGACAACCAACGGCTTCCAGGGTCAGGCCTACCATGCGTGTCAGTTTCCCTTCGACCACCATCGGTACGTTGCCTACACGACTGGTATACGCGCTTAATTTTTTACGCCAGACAGTATTGCGATCTGCTATAGCCGGTGACTCAATAGTCATTCCTGTTCACCGTCAGTACTTTTCTCGGTGTCTTTACCGTTATCTCTGGCGCGGTCATCGCCGAACACCTGGGCAATGAGTTTGGCGATGCGTGTCTCTACCCTTGCATCCACCTGTGAATATTCTGTTCTGACCAGGCAGCCACCCATGCTAATAATCGGATCATCCACCAATTGCCAGTTGCGTTCGTCATCTGTCAAGGAAAGAGTGTCACGCACCATGGCGACGTCTTCCGGATGCAGATGCAGATAGACTTTACTTGATGCAGTGGGCAAGGATGCGACCGCATCACGTACGATCGCTATGATCTGACCCGGGTCGGTACGTATTTCACGCCGCACAAGCTGCCGTAACATGGAGATAACAAGGTCAGCCATATCCGACACAACCTCGTCATCCAGATTGTTATAGGGTTC
>DRJJ01000201.1 GCA_011052255.1 Gammaproteobacteria bacterium
CATTTAGTTAATACTGCGGAGTACGTACCATGTCCAGCACATGCATATTGCGTTCAGCATACATAACCAGTGCGTAACTTAGTCGGTCGAAAGTGCGGAACACCATCAGTACACCGGCACGTTCATCGGGTAATTTTACACTATCGCGTTTACCGGAGTAATGGTCTTTAACAGTTTCACCCGCTTGATAAATGTCCAGCACGTGCCCGGATTTTATGCCATCCTTGGTGCCAAGGTTGATGACTACTACATTGTACAGCCCGACCTGGCTTACTCCGTCCATGACTGACAGGATTTGCCCCTCTACCTCTGTATCAGGGGCGTGTGGGAAAAAGTGTGATTCATAGGTAGTGTCCGAGCTGGGAAGCAGCAGGTCTCCCGAGAGTACTTCGCGGTTGGCCTGGGCAACAATAAGCGAAGCCGGGTCACCGTTTAGCTTCAGTACAGATTCACCTACATAGGTAGCCTCAAAACCGAGCACATCACCGCTTTTTGGGTCTACGTACTTCTCGCCACGCCGAACGATCGAATAGCCTTGCCCGCGTTCTGCGTCTGTGATCCCGCGCACATAGATTTTGTCACGTTTGGCGGTCGCCAGGTGCTCGCCCTTGTTGCCAAGGATGTACGGCGCACTATCGAGCGCTTCCTGAGAAACAATTTCGGGTTTGGTCAGGAACGGAGCAATGGCATCCAGCGGGATAGTCGGAATCGCCTTGTTTAGCTTGGTTATGCGCCCCTGAGGTGAGAGCTTGACGGTCTGACGGCCACGCTGAACCATAATCCTGGGCTTGCCATCTATGTAGACCAGTTGTAGCGTGTCGCCCGGGTAGATCAGGTGCGGGTTTTCAACTTGTGGGTTTGCATACCAGATATTCGGCCAACGCCATGCATCGGTCAGAAATCTTGCCGAGATGTCCCAGAGCGTATCGCCCTCGACGACCACATAACTATCCGGGTGACCGGGTCTCAGTGGATCCGATTCAGCGAACAAATTACCATAAGTGCTTATGAGCAGGGTGAACAGTAATACCAGAAACTTTTTTTTGTACATAAGATTCCCTTGCGATCTACAGACATTGTGTGATGCATTTCATGAGTGTAGCCAAAATTCAGCGTGTCTCAAAGCGTATTTTTATTAACTATATTCCTGTATCATCATTACTTTAGCTGAACAATGTAAAAATTTACACTAATTTTTGCCAAATTGGGCAACATTTCACATGGCAATACTGGAAATTCTACATTATCCGGACAAACGATTGCGAAATAAGGCGCTTTTTGTTGATGAAGTTGATAGCGAAATTCGCCAGATTACCGATGATATGTTCGAGACCATGTACCAGGCACCCGGTATCGGTCTGGCCGCAACACAGGTTGATATCCATAAAAGAATAGTGGTTATTGACGTGTCTGAAAACAAGAATGAGCCACTTTGTCTGATTAATCCCGAACTACTCGAAGCACGCGGTGAAGAAGAAACCGAAGAAGGCTGCTTGTCGGTACCCGGTTACTATGAATCGGTTATACGGGCCGATTCTGTACGTGTTCGCGCACAGGATCGTGATGGTAATTTCTTCGAACAGGATGTAAAGGGATTGCTGGCAGTCTGTATCCAGCATGAAATTGACCATCTGGATGGCAAACTGTTTGTTGATTACCTCTCACAGCTGAAGCGCAATCGGATTCGTAAAAAACTTGAAAAACATGCGCGTGTTGCGCTCTGACAAGCTTTCCCGGAACACTGTGTATGTCAAATGGCCTTAAAATAATCTTTGCAGGCACACCGGACTTCTCGGTGGCGGCACTGGATGCGCTGATCAATTCATCACATCAGGTAGTTGCCGTTTATACTCAGCCCGATCGACCGGCCGGTCGCGGGCGTCAGCTTACTGGCAGCCCGGTCAAACAGTGCGCACTGCACCACAACTTGCCTGTCGAGCAACCACAGAGCCTCAAAGAGCAGGACACCCAGGCAACCCTGAGGGCCTATGCTGCAGATCTGATGGTGGTCGTAGCATATGGCCTGATACTGCCAGAAACGGTTTTGCAGACACCGCCGCTGGGCTGCATCAATATACATGCTTCTTTGTTACCACGCTGGCGCGGTGCCGCACCGATACAGCGAGCAATACTGGCTGGTGATGCAGAGACCGGCGTGACAATCATGCAGATGGACAAGGGCCTGGATACCGGCGCTATGTTACACGGTGTCAAAACACCGATTAGTCCTTCCGATACAGGTAGTACGCTGCATGAACGGCTTGCCGTACTGGGTGCAGAGGCGTTACTGGAAACACTGGTCAGAATACAGACCGGATCTGTACAGCCGGTAGCCCAGCAAGATGAGTTTTCCACCTATGCCGACAAGCTTAACAAGGCCGAGGCACAACTGGACTGGCAGCGCAGTGCGCTTGAACTGGATCGACAGGTGCGTGCCTTTAACCCCTGGCCGGTGGCCGAGACCCAATGGCAGGGAAAACGCCTGCGGGTATGGCGGGCGCACGTGCTGGAAGGTGAATCGGCGAAAGGAAGCTCAGGGCAGCATACAGGTCAAGCGACAGCTTTAGAACCGGGCAGCGTTATCGCTATACAACGTGAAGGCCTGGACGTGATGACGGCTGATGGCGTACTACGTCTCACGCAGTTGCAGCTGCCCGGCAAAAAGGCCCTGCCGGTTCAGGACTTGATCAATTCCTGTGAATTTACCGACCAGCATTTTGGCCAGTCCAGCGTTTTGACCGGTCCCGGATAATGAGCAGCCGTGTGGTCGCAGCGCACGTACTCGATCAGGTCGTACGGGCACACCGTTCGCTCAGCGTGTTACTGCCAAATGGCCTGGAAACACTGGAACAGCCAGCTGATCGCGCCTTTGCCTCCGAGATTATCTACGGTGTACTAAGAGACTATTTTTTGCTCGACGCCTGCGTTAGCCAGATGCTCGACAAACCTTTGCGACGTAAGGAATCAGTAGTAAGAATGCTGCTATTGATCGGCCTCTATCAGCTCAACTCCATGCGTGTACCAGCCTATGCGGCAATCAAGGAAACGGCTGATGCCGCGCGCGAGCTGGGCAAGAACTGGGCAGTGGGGCTGATTAATGCGGTGCTGCGGCGTTGGCAACGGGAAGCTGACAGGCATCTGGCAGCGGTGAAGGCCTACCCATTAGTAGAATGGAACCACCCGCAATGGTTACTCAAGCGGCTGAAAAAAGACTGGCCCGAACAATGGCAAGCGATAGCACGTGCAAACCGGCAACGAGCGCCGATGACCCTGCGTGTCAATCAGCAGCACAGTAACGCGGCAGAATATCGCGCGCAATTACTGCATGAAGGTATCGAATCAGAATTGCTGACAGGCTGCGACAACGCTGTCGTATTGAATAAGCCTGTAGATGTTACGTGCCTGCCTGGTTTTACAACGGGGTTGGTATCCGTGCAGGATGGTGCAGCGCAGCTGGCAGCCACCCTGCTGGATTGTAGCGCCGGTATGCGCGTACTGGATGCCTGTGCCGCTCCGGGAGGGAAGACTGCGCACATACTCGAACTGACACCAGGTCTGGAGCTGTTGGCACTGGATAGTGATGCACAACGAGCCAGCCGGGTAAGCGATACGCTGGAGAGGCTGGGGTTGAATGCGACCATCAAGAGCGCCGATGCAGCGAGACTGGATGAATGGTGGGATGGTCACCTGTTTGACCGCATACTGCTGGATGTGCCCTGCTCGGCCACTGGCGTTATCCGTCGGCATCCTGATATCCTGCACTTGAGAGAGGAGAGGGATATTGCCAGCCTGACCCGTATTCAGGCAGAAATACTGAACGCACTGTGGCAGACACTCAAACCGGGCGGTATTATGCTGTATGCTACCTGCTCCTTACTGAAAGACGAGAATGAGCGGCAGCTTACCGGGTTTTTGTCGCGCCAGAGTGATGCAAAAGAATTGTTGATCGACAGCAACCAGGGGCACCCGGCCAGCGTCGGTCGACAGATACTGCCTGGTGAGAATGGTATGGATGGCTTTTATTACGCCCGGCTGATGAAATCCGGTTAATAAAATCAGATATACGAAGTCGTACAATAAAATAACCAAGGTGAACATTATTGCCATGCTGGCACCACGTAGCCTGCTCCTGACTGTTATGCTAATGGCCCTGACTTTGGTGGCAGGGACGGCACCGGCTGCAAAGCAGGAGCAGACGGCAGACATCGAGATCGAGCTGGTTGAGAGCAGACTAGAAAATGCGGTTTATACCGTTGATGCCACAGTCGTCTTTGATTTGGGTGCAGATGTACTGGAGGCGCTGGGCAGCGGCGTGCCAGTCACGCTGGAAATCGAAATTGATGTACAGCAGCCGCGCGAACTGATGTGGAACAAGACTGTTTACAGTCTGTATCAGCGCTATCAGATAACCTATCATGCCCTGTCAGATCAGTATTTACTCACCAATCTGACTACCCAGATCAGCACCAGTTTCCCGACCCCCCGTGCCGCCCTGCAGGCGTTGGGTCAGGTGCGTCATTTACCGCTGATTGACCAGCATTTGCTGCAGCCAGACCAGGAATATCTGGCGCAAATGCGTGTCAGTATTGTGATTTCAGAATTACCGGCACCGCTTAAATTGTGGGCCGTCCTGCAGAGTGACTGGCGTGCAAAAAGTAACTGGTACGTATGGCAGCTTCAGTAACAGATCGTAAAACCCGTCGAGGCTGGATGCCCGTTGTCGGTATTATGTTTCTGCTGTTTTTGTCACTGTTTTTGCTTGGCGAGGCAACCAGTAATTCAGACAGATTTGGTGACCTTTACGGCTGGATCTTGCTGGTCAATGCCGCCATGCTGCTGTTATTGGTCAGTCTGATCGGGGTCAACCTGTTTGCACTGGCACGCCAGTACCGTGCGCGAGAAGCGGGTTCGCGTCTGACCATGCGTCTGGTGGTGATCTTCGTGTTGATCGCAGTCATACCGGTGACAGTGGTATATGCTTTTTCCATGCAGTTCCTGTTACGGGGGATGGACAGCTGGTTTGATGTACGCATCGAACAGGGCTTGAGCAATGCACTGGAGTTAAGCCAGGCATCACTGGACCTGAAACAGCGCGATTTACTCAAACATACACGCGAACTGGCAAAATCCCTGTCGGATGTCAGTGACAGCAGGGCAGTCAACAGTCTGCATGACCTGCGCAGTGGGCAAGATACTACGGAGATGACCTTGCTCGGTAAGGGTAACCGGATTATCGCTTTCAGTAGTGCTGAAACAGCAGCGGTGGTACCACGTTTACTCGATGACACATTGATGTCTCAGGTTAAACAGGCTGGCAGTTACGTGGCGCTGGAGCCAATTACCGATGCGGGTCTGCATGTACGTGTAGTGGTGCCGGTGCCGGTTGGTTCGAATGAATCGGAAGTCCGTTATTTGCATGCACTATACCCGATACCTCGACGGCTCAACGATCTGGCTGACAGCGTGCAGGAGTACTATGCGGTCTATCAAAAGCTGGTGTACTTACGCAAACCGCTTAGAAACACCTTCTCGCTGACCCTGTCGATCGTATTGTTGTTGAGCCTGTTTGCGGCCATCTGGGCGGCATTTTATTCAGCGCGCAGGCTGGTGGA
>DRJJ01000202.1 GCA_011052255.1 Gammaproteobacteria bacterium
CAATTTCACAATCGATAAAACTTGCAGAAGGTCCACCACAAAATATGGCTTCCGGTGCACGAATACGGGGGGGGGGTTAAGGTTTTTCAGGTCGCCAGACATCTGCAAGGCCCTGCTTGCTTTATTCATTTCCATACGAACACGATCAGTTTCAGTTTGCCTTATTTATATAACCTTGTAATTATGCTGCATATAACACGCTGATCTGTATTAGTTGATACCCGGATAATTACCAATAAATACAAAGTACTATACATTAAATGCTGAATCCCGGGCCGCTAGCTATAGACCTGTATCGTTCATTCGAGACCGACCTTTCATAACACTCAACTTATTTCGATACTGTCACAGTTTATTCCGATGATGCCTCGGCACACCAGTAACGGTATAATCCTGCACTTTAACGCTGACGGAGAATATTGATGAGCAATGCCCTGTTTGAATCAAGTCTGACCAGCCTGCCATTGATCCAGCGCGGCAAGGTTCGTGATATCTACGGAATTGATGATGATCACATGCTGATCGTCACTACCGACCGACTGTCGGCCTTTGATGTCGTGCTGCCTGATGCGATCCCCGATAAGGGCGCCGTGTTAACCGAAGTGGCCAATTTCTGGTTCGACAAGCTTGCTCACCTTATCCCTAACCACCTGTCCGAGCTGACGCTTGTCGAGGTGGTTACGGATCCTGCCGAACGGGAGCAGGTAGCCAGACATGCAATCGTCGTGAACAAGCTACGCCCATTACCGATCGAGGCTATCGTACGCGGCTATCTTATCGGCTCTGGCTGGAAAGATTATCAGAATACCAGCGCTGTTTGCGGAATCAAGTTGCCAGCCGGTCTGCAAATGGCCGACAAGCTGCCCGAAGCCATCTATACCCCGTCTACCAAGGCGGACATCGGTGATCATGACGAGAACATCGATTTTGACAAAACAGTTGACCTGATCGGCCGTGAACGCGCAGAACAGATTCGTGACGTAAGCCTGCAGCTTTATAACGAGGCAGCAAATTATGCCCTTGAACGCGGCATTATCATTGCCGATACCAAGTTCGAGTTCGGGCTGGATAAAGATGATCAACTGGTATTAATAGACGAGGTACTAACGCCCGACTCATCGCGTTTCTGGCCTGCCGACAGCTACCAGCCCGGTAGCAGCCCGGAAAGTTTTGACAAGCAATATGTACGCGACTATCTGGAAACGCTGGACTGGGACAAAAAAGAGCCCGGCCCGAAACTGCCAGATGATGTTATCCAGAAAACAGCCGAAAAGTACCGCGAAGCGCAAACAAAGCTAACTGGCTAGGCGGCGCCAGTAGGTCTCGCGCCAGTAATACAGAACCGTTGCATCCCGCGGGTAGCTGGTGGCATAGTCTTCCCCGGCACGCGGCTGTTCGATATTGTCGCGTTCAGGACTCACTACCCGCCAGTACTCATCACGCTGCTCACCCGGATAAGGCTCTCTGGCCTGTGCCACTTTTCGTTTTTCGGCAGAACCGATATCAATAAAATTTTCCTGTCCCCGGATCAGAGAAACCTGATTCGAGCTGCCCGGCATATCAACAAAACGTAACTGGGCAAGATCGTCTTCCCACAAACAGATAGGACACACCTGGTGATAACCGGGAGGCCAGCGATGCACCTTGTATCCACAGCAGGGACACGGGTACTTGTCGGTTTGTTCATAGTTGGCGGGGCTCATATCGTGTCGTCCTTTTAGCTAAGCAGAACATAACAATAATAGCATTCCTGCACCGTTAACTTTAAAGCAAGTACAAAAGCAGGATAGGGAGCCGGCATAGCCTGCTATAGACCGGCGTGCAGCCGTAGGATGCGGTGAGGGACGAACCGCATCGTTATTCCCGTGCCATATGCGATGCGGTTCATTCTTCACCGCATCCTACGGTACTGTTACAGGCAAACACAAGCCATGTCAGGGACCTTAGCACGACGCTCCCGGCCGTCCATGGCCTCCGCGTCATAAGCACATCCCTGTGCAAAAAAAAGGGTGAGCACAATGCTCACCCTTTTTAATCAGTCTTACATACTAGATCAGCTTACTTTAGGATCCAGCTCACCACTGGCATAACGGTCAACCATTGCTTCAAGAGACATGATCTTGATTTTTGAAGCCTGACCGGCTGCACCAAAGGCCTCGTAACGCGCCTTGCAAATATCCTTCATTGCCGCAGTAGATGCCTTCAGGAATTTACGTGGGTCGAAGTTAGATGCATTCTCACTCAGGTGCTTGCGTACTGCACCGGTAGACGCCATACGCAGGTCGGTATCGATATTCACCTTGACCACACCGTGTTTGATGCCTTCCTGAATTTCAGAAACCGGTACACCGTAAGTCTCGCCCATTTCGCCACCGTACTCATTGATGATCTTGAGCCATTCCTGCGGTACAGATGAAGAGCCATGCATAACCAGGTGCGTATTCGGCAAACGCTGATGTATTTCCTTGATACGACTGATCGCAAGAATATCACCTGTCGGTGGACGAGTGAATTTGTATGCACCATGGCTGGTGCCAATCGCAATAGCCAGTGCATCAACGCCCGTCTGCTTAACAAACTCGGCAGCTTCGTCCGGGTCGGTCAACAGCTGATCCATATCCAGCTTACCTTCTGCACCGTGGCCATCTTCTTCACCCATTTCACCGGTTTCCAGTGAACCCAGGCAACCCAGCTCGCCTTCTACCGATACGCCACCGGCATGGGCAATCTCAACTACCTTGCGGGTAACATCAACATTGTATTCGAATGAAGAAGGTGTCTTCATGTCTGCCATCAATGAACCGTCCATCATCACTGATGAAAAACCGGACTGGATAGACCGCAGGCAAACTGCCGGCTCTGAACCGTGATCCTGATGCATAACAACGGGAATATGAGGATACTGCTCAATGGCCGCGATGATAAGATGACGTAAAAATGATTCGCCCGCATAAGAGCGCGCACCCGCAGAACCCTGCATGATAACCGGGCTGTTGGTTTCATCAGCAGCCTGCATGATTGCATGCACCTGCTCCATGTTGTTAACGTTAAAAGCAGGCATGCCATAACCGTTCTCGGCCGCATGATCCAGTAGTTGACGCATGGATATCATTGCCATGTCGATGTCCTCTTGTTAAGTTCCAGTTAAGTGTCTATGTACAAATTGATCAAAATTTCTATGCCGATACCATACACTGGTAGTCGGGATTAGCCAATATCTTCAGCTGGCGGCATACTGCCAACCCGTACTATTTTCATGGCATTTGTGCCGCCCAGTACGCCCATCAGGTCACCCTTGGTGATAATCACCAGATCACCGTCACGTACCGTACCCCGCCGCACCAGCTCATCGATAACTTCCTGGTTAATCCCGGCGTGGGTTTTTGATTCAGGTTCAAAACTGACCGGGTAAACACCACGATACAAGGTCACCTTGCGGCGCGTTTCAACGTGATTGGTCAGTGCGTAAATAGGGATGCCCGAGCTGATGCGTGACATCCACAACGTGGTAGAGCCTGACTCGGTCAACGACGCAATTGCTTTAACCTGCAGATGGTTAGCCGTATACATGGTTGCCATCGCAATAGACTCATCAATTTGCTCGAAACGAGTATTAATGCGGTGATCTGACTTTGAGGCCAGTCGTTGCTTCTCGGCCTCGAGGCAAACCCGGTCCATCGCAGCAATCGCCAGATGAGGATATTTACCAGCCGCCGTTTCAGCTGACAGCATGACCGCATCGGTCCCATCCAGCACGGCATTTGCCACATCAAATACTTCAGCCCTGGTCGGAATAGGGCTGGTAATCATGGATTCCATCATTTGGGTCGCGGTAATCACGACACGATTGCGTGTTCGTCCCAACTGTATCAGGTGCTTCTGTACCGGAGGCAGGGCCGCATCACCGATCTCTACACCCAGATCGCCACGGGCCACCATAATAACATCCGCGGCATCTACAATTTCTTCAATCTTGTCCAGCGCATCGGCACGCTCGATCTTGGCCACAATTTCGCCATGGCCACCGGCTTCACGTAACAATCTTCGGGTTTCGTTTACGTCTTCAGCATTACGCACGAAGGAAACCGCTACATAATCTGCCTTCAGCTCTGCAGCCGAGATAATGTCTGCACGGTCCTTATCCGTCAATGCCGGTGCTGTCAGTCCACCGCCCTGGCGGTTAATACCCTTGCGGTCAGACAGCTTTTCGCCGACGACAACCTTGCAGATAATTTCACTATCGGTTACATCGTTAACACGCAGCACAACGCGACCATCATCCAGCATCAGGGTATCGCCACGATTCACATCATCAATAAGCTGTTTGTACGAAATGCCAACGCGTTCAGCTGTACCTGCACTTGCATCCAGCCTGGTATCCAGAGTAAATTCTTCACCCGGCGTAAGCTTTATTTTGCCGTCAATAAATTTTTCGATGCGGATTTTGGGGCCTTGTAAATCAACCAGCACACCTACCTGACGACCATGTGCGCGCGCCCGATTGCGGATCTGCTCAGCTCGTTCCTTGTGCTGCTCTGCAGTACCATGTGAAAAATTAAGGCGGACCACATCCACACCCGCCTCGATAATCTGATCGAGCATTTGCGGATCATCCGTAGCCGGCCCAAGAGTCGCTATAATTTTCGTTCTGCGCAGCATGTGGCCTATGTTCCCGTTGTCTGGTCAGGCATGTCTGCCCGACCTGTTAACTGTATCTGATTATTTAGCACGTTCTTCCAGCATGGCTACCGCCGGCAACTGTTTACCTTCAAGGAACTCCAGGAAAGCACCACCACCCGTAGATATGTATGAAACCTTGTCTGCAATACCATATTTATCAACCGCAGCCAGTGTATCACCACCACCCGCAATCGAGAATGCGTCAGAATCAGCAATGGCTATACCCAGTACCCGGGTACCTTCACCAAACTGGTCAAACTCAAACACACCCACCGGCCCGTTCCAGACAACCGTACCCGCCACCTTCATCAACTCGGCAAAGCGTGCCGCTGTTTCGGGGCCAATATCAAAGATCATGTCATCATCTTCGACGTCTTCGACTTTTTTAACGATTGCTTCGGCTGTCTCGGAAAATTCCTTACTCACCACTACATCAGTCGGTACCGGAATTTCGCCACCCTTGACGATAGCCGCTTCCATCAGGCGTTTTGCCTCCGGAACCAGATCTTTTTCATATAGTGATTTACCCACATTATAACCGGCTGCGGCAATAAAGGTGTTCGCAATACCACCACCAGGAATCAGCTGATCCACGATTTTGCTTAATGCATCCAGCACCGTCAGCTTGGTTGACACCTTGGAACCGCCTACAATCGCGGCCATAGGGCGTTTTGGCCCATCCAGCGCCTTGCCAAGAGCATCCAGCTCACCGGCCAGTAGCGGGCCGGCACATGCGACAGGTGCAAACTGGCCTGCCCCATGAGTAGAGGCCTGTGCCCGGTGCGCAGTGCCGAATGCATCCATTACATAGATGTCACACAGCGCAGCGTACTGTTTTGACAGCCCTTCGTCATTTTTCTTTTCACCCTTGTTAAAGCGAACATTCTCGAGCAATACCACATCACCATCATTCAGCTCGGGCGCATTGTCGAGATAATCCGTAACCAGCTTCACCTCTTTGCCCAGCGCATCGCTCAGGTAATCAGCAACCGGCTTCAGCGAAAACTCGGCAGCGGGCTCACCTTCAGTCGGACGACCCAGATGTGACATCAGCATCACACGCGCACCGGCCTTGATGCAGTGCTCAATGGTTGGCAGGGATGCACGAATACGCTTGTCTGAAGAAACCTTGCCGTCTTTAATCGGCACATTCAGATCCTGGCGAATCAAAACACGCTTGCCGGCAAGATCCAGATCGGTCATCTTGATTATTGACATGAAAAACTCCTGATAATATTTACTACTAAAAATTATTAGCCAAACCGGGTGAGCAACTAACCATCAGATTTGGCTAATAACTTTTTAATAAATTATAATGCCCGAACCATAGTTAATATGGCCCGGGCTTGCTAATAAACTAAGCGAGAGATTTTTTCTGCTAGCAAGGCGGAGGGGTATTTTGAGCGCGGAGCGTACACGTAGTACGTGAGCACTCAAAATATCCCCGACAACGCCGCTAGCGGGAAAAAGATCCGCTTAGTTTGCTGCTACGTGTTTTACGAAGCGCAGCATGTTGCAGGTATAGCCATACTCATTGTCATACCATGAAACCACCTTCACGAACGTACCATCAAGGGCGATGCCAGCTCCTGAATCAAAGATGGATGATTTGCCACAACCACGGAAGTCTGTAGAAACAACCTTCTCGTCAGTGTAACCCAGCGTTTCGCTCATTGGGCCAGACTCGGAAGCGGCCTTCATTGCAGCACAGATATCTTCGTAGCTGGCATCTTTTTCCAGTTCAACGGTCAGGTCAACAACAGAAACATCTGAAGTCGGCACGCGGAAAGCCATGCCGGTCAGCTTACCATTCAGTTCCGGCATAACCACACCTACGGCCTTGGCTGCACCGGTTGATGAAGGAATGATGTTTTCCAGGATACCGCGGCCACCGCGCCAGTCTTTCATGGAAGGACCGTCAACCGTTTTCTGTGTTGCCGTAGCAGCGTGAACAGTCGTCATCAAACCACGCTTGATGCCCCACTTGTCGTTCAGCACTTTGGCAACCGGTGCCAGACAGTTAGTGGTACAGGAAGCGGCGGAGATAATAGCCTGACCGGTGTAGGTGTCATGGTTAACACCGTGAACGAACATGGGAGTACCGTCTTTGGAAGGTGCTGACATCACAACCTTCTTCGCACCTGCATCGATGTGCTTCTGGCAAGTGTCTTCAGTCAGGAAGAAACCAGTACATTCGATTATCAGATCGGCACCGATATCACTCCACTTCAGGTCAGACGGGTCACGTTCGGCTGTCAAGCGAATTGTCTTGCCATTCACGATCAGGTTGTTGCCATCAACAGCGATATCACCATCGAAATTACCGTGTACTGAATCATATTTCAGCATGTAGGCCAGATAATCAGCATCCAGCAGGTCATTAATACCTACTACTTCGATGTCACCAGCAAAATCTTTTGCGATAGCGCGAAAGGCCATACGACCAATACGGCCAAAACCATTAATACCGACTTTAATAGCCATGTGCTTTTCTCCTAAGTCTAATCTTTAAAATGATAAAAATATTTTTACAAAACAGATTCAACGGCCTTCACAACGTTTTCAACGGTGAAGCCAAATTCCTTAAACAGCTCTGATGCCGGGGCTGATTCGCCGAAGCGGTCGATTCCAACTACCTTTCCATTCAGACCAACATATTTATACCAGCCAGCAGTCACTGCAGCTTCCACAGCAACACGCGCTGTTACAGAGGCAGGCAAGACCGCTTCACGGTATGCAGCATCCTGTGACTCGAAGGCATCAACAGAAGGCATGGAGACCACGCGAATGTTCTTGCCAGACATGGCTGCTGCTGCATCCATGGCTAATGCCACTTCAGAACCGGTCGCGATGATGATCGCGTCTGGCGTGCCATCGCTATCCTTCAGGATATAACCACCCTTAACGATATCAGCTATCTGCGCATCGCTACGCTGCTGATGTGGCAGATCCTGGCGTGAGAATATCAGGCAGGACGGGCCATCTTTACGCTCGATAGCCAGTTGCCAGCAAACAGCGCTTTCGACTGCATCACATGGACGCCATACCGACATGTTCGGAATCATACGCAGAGTCGGGATTTGCTCAACGGCCTGATGTGTCGGGCCATCTTCACCCAGACCGATGGAGTCATGGGTGTAAACGAAGATACTCTGGATTTTCATTAACGCTGCCATGCGCAGTGCATTACGGGCATATTCAGAGAACATCAGGAAGGTTGCACCGAATGGAATCAAACCGCCATGCAGGGTGATACCATTCATGATCGCAGACATCGCAAACTCACGCACACCGTAGTTCAGATAGTTGGCGTCAGCATTATTAATCATCGGCTTGTAACCAGACCATTCTGTCAGGTTGGAGCAACCCAGGTCAGCCGAACCACCGAACAGTTCAGGTACCCCAGGTGAATAGGCTTCGATCGACGCTAATGAGGCCTTACGTGTTGAAGTAGTTTTCGCATCGGCATTCACTGAGGCAATATAGTCGGCTGATTTGGCTGCCCAGTCAGCAGGTAGATCACCCGCCATACGACGCTCATACTCTGCAGCCAGTTCAGGACAGGCTGCCTTATAAGCCGCATATTTTTCATTCCAGGCCTTTTCTGCTGCCGCACCTTTTTCTTTCGCATTCCAGCCCTGATATATGTCATCGGGTATTTCAAACGCAGCATACTTCCAGCCTAGCGCCTCTCTGGTTAACTTGATTTCGTCTTCACCTAATGGCGCACCATGACTGGAATGACTACCGGCCTTGTTCGGTGAACCAAAACCAATAGTGGTTTTACAGCAGATCATGGTGGGCTTGTCAGTAACGGCCTTGGCCGCTTCAACTGCTTTCTGTATTGACGCTGAATCGTGACCATCTACGTCTGCAATAACGTGCCAGCCGTATGCTTCGAAACGTTTGGGTGTATCATCGGTGAACCAGCCATCAACGTGGCCGTCGATAGAAATACCGTTGTCGTCCCAGAATGCAATCAGCTTGCCCAGACCCAGTGTACCGGCCAGTGAACAGGCTTCGTGTGAGATGCCTTCCATCAAACAACCATCACCGAGAAAGACGTAAGTGTGATGATCAACGATATTGTGGCCTTCCTGGTTGAACTGACCGGCCAGTGCCTTTTCAGCAATCGCCATACCAACACCGTTGGTAATACCCTGGCCTAACGGGCCGGTAGTCGTTTCAACGCCAGGAGCGTAGCCATATTCAGGGTGCCCGGGTGTCTTCGAATGCAACTGACGGAAACTTTTCAGATCGTCGATTGACAGATCATAGCCGGTCAGGTGCAGTAATGAATAAATCAGCATCGAACCATGACCATTAGATAGTACAAAACGGTCACGGTTGCTCCAGTCAGGATTAGCAGGGTTATGTGTCATGTGGTCATTCCACAGTACTTCTGCGATGTCTGCCATGCCCATCGGTGCACCCGGGTGACCTGAATTGGCCTTCTGGACTGCGTCCATGCTCAAAGCACGGATGGCATTGGCGAGTTCTCTACGCGTTACCATAATGATATCTCCTGTCTAGTTTCAAATCTGTTTTGCCGGTATCGCGTATTGCGATCCGGACACACTCATGAAATATTCATGAGCCTGGTAACTGTATTCGCGGCGGCTGCCATGTCTGATCGGCATCTTTACAGGGTATATAGACTCCCGCACCTTAGACCAGAAGCCAGGTGTGACACCGATGTGTATTGTGATGTACTCGCGACCCCCCGCGAAGGAACCGGTATTCTCCCCTACTTGACCGCAATGGGCAATACCGCACCCCCATGAGTTGGATAAATCCTGTCTATAGGGACACCAAAAGGGGTTATCCAGATATCAGCCCCGTATCAGTCATGGCACGTAACACTATGTTTTATATGGTTATTAATCTATCCACTTGATTGAACAGCCCATACTCGCGATCTGCTCTTTTGGCCCTGCACCGGTTTCGGCGACCTGCTTCATGGCCTCAAACAAATCGCGGCGCACATCGGCAGAAGCCGCCGTTTTACGACTTTCGTCCAGGCGACCCCGGTATTGCAACTGTAAATCGGCATGATAGCCAAAAAAATCCGGGGTACAAACCGCGCCATAGGCTTGTGCAACCTGCTGCGTTTCATCAAACAAATATGGGAAACTGAAGCCGTTCTGCTCACTGATCCTGCGCATATTTTCAAAGGAGTCTTCCTGGTATTCATTTGGATCATTGGACATTATCGCAACGCTATTGATACCCAGTTCGCGCAGCTCAGCCGTATCGCGCACTATCCGGTCGAGTACCGATTTAACATAGGGGCAGTGGTTGCAGATAAACATCACCAGCAAGCCCTTCTCACCCGCACAGCTGGCCAGCGTCCATTGCTTACCATCGACACCGGGTAAATCGAAATCAATAGCGGGTAAGCCGAACTCACACACAGGGGGTTGCAAACTGACCATAAAATGCTCCTTTAATATCGCAATACAATTGAAGGTGATGCAGCATACCGCAGGCATACCGGCGCATGTCAACACCCTGCTGCGCTCAAAATCAGTAAATTTGGACAAAACGGGCAAACCCGGTACAATCCCTGATCCATGCGACCAGTAGTCCGCCGTCAACGGCTCGTAAAGCATATTACAAGAATGGTCAGGGCATAATATTTAAGGAAAATGACAGACATGACAGATACTTACGTATTTACCTCAGAATCCGTATCTGAAGGACACCCTGATAAGGTGGCTGACCAGATTTCCGACGCAGTACTGGATGCAATTCTGGCTACCGACCCCAATCCTGAGAATGCCCGCGTTGCCTGCGAAACCATGATTAAAACAGGCGCGGTTATTGTGGCCGGTGAAATCACCACCGAGGCATGGATAGATCTGGATGACCTGGTGCGTGAAGTAGTGTGTGATATCGGCTATACCAGCTCGGATGTCGGTTTTGATGGCAGTACCTGCGCGGTCATATCACTGATTGGCAAGCAGTCTGCCCATATCGCCCAGGGGGTTGATCGTGCAGACCCTGCCGAACAGGGTGCCGGCGACCAGGGACTGATGTTCGGTTATGCCACCAATGAAACCGATGTACTGATGCCGGCGCCAATCACATATTCACATCTGCTGGTCCAGCGTCAGTCGAAAATGCGTAAGGAAAAAATATTACCCTGGTTACGCCCGGACGCAAAAAGCCAGGTCAGCTTCCGCTACGAAAATGGCAAAATTGCCGGCATTGACGCCGTGGTGCTTTCTACCCAGCATGACCCCGATATCGAGCTTGCTCACTTGCAGGAAGCGGTGATGGAAAACATTATTAAACCCGTGCTGCCAGAAGAATGGCTCAGCAAAGACACCCAGTTCCATATCAATCCGACTGGCAAGTTCGTGATCGGCGGCCCGGTGGGTGACTGTGGTCTGACCGGACGCAAAATTATTGTTGATACCTATGGCGGCATGGCCCGTCATGGTGGTGGTGCCTTCTCTGGCAAGGACCCGTCCAAGGTTGACCGTTCCGCCGCCTATGCCGGCCGTTATGTGGCAAAAAATATTGTCGCGGCTGGTCTGGCCGACCGCTGCGAAATTCAGATCTCCTATGCCATTGGCGTAGCCGAGCCAACTTCAATTTCGATTGAAACCTTTGGTACTGCCAAACTACCTGAGGAAAGAATCTCGACACTGGTACGCGAACATTTTGATCTACGCCCGTACGGCATTATGCAAATGCTGGATCTTGTTCGTCCTATCTATCGCAAGACGGCCGCATACGGTCATTTTGGACGCGAAGAACCTGAATTCACGTGGGAGCGAACAGACAAGGCCGATGCACTGCGCGAAGCGGCAGGAATCTAGGAGAGCATCCGGGTAAACCCTGTCATCTTCCACTAATGTAAGGTTAAAATAGACAGCTAGAATTCAACCATCCCTGAGGAGCGCTGCAGCGGATCCTCCGTCAGGCTCGGGGATGTACACTTTTATAACGGCGCTCGCCCTTTTTAAACCACTAAGGGAGAAAACGTTATGAACGCTGTACCTGAATCATTCTCTGATTACAAAGTTGCTGATCTCAGCCTGGCAGACTGGGGTCGCAAGGAAATCGCCATTGCCGAAACCGAAATGCCCGGCCTGATGGCTCTGCGTGTAGAATACAAAGACAAAAACCCACTCAAGGGCGCCCGCATTCTGGGTAGCCTGCACATGACCATCCAGACCGCCGTACTGATCGAAACACTGGTAGACCTCGGTGCCGAAGTACGCTGGGTATCATGCAACATCTTCTCTACCCAGGATCACGCCGCAGCCGCCATCGCAGCATCTGGCATACCGGTATTCGCTTGGAAAGGTGAATCAATTGAAGAATACTGGTGGTGTACCGAG
>DRJJ01000203.1 GCA_011052255.1 Gammaproteobacteria bacterium
CTTTACGTGCGTTGAATAATTTTACACTGGCCTGTTTCAGAATCAGGCGGGCCTGATCGATATCAAGACCAGTCTTCTTGCAAAGTGTTTGCCAGTCGGTAAAGGTATGTGGATACCAGCTGTCTTCAAAGTTGGCCTTGCGGTCAAAGCCATATCGCATAGCGGCGACCTGATATTCCTGCTTGTCTAGCAACTCATGCAGTTCAGCCTGCTGCCAGCTGTAGAATTTACCTTCCTCGCCTTCTGAGTCGGCATCTATGCTGGAGTAGTACCCCCCCTCGGGTGATTGCATGTCCTGCATTACCCAGTTAGCCGTAGCCAGTGCTGTTTGCCGGTACAACTCGTCACCGGTGGCGGTCAGTGCTTCACTGTAGAGGGCCAGTAAGGGACCGTTGTCGTAGAGCATTTTTTCAAAGTGCGGGATCATCCACAGGTCGTCAACGGAATAACGGCAGAATCCGCCTCCAAGCTGGTCTTGCAAACCACCCAGTGACATCCTTTGCAGTGTCAGGTTTACCATCTCCAATGCACGGTCATCCTGTTCCTGTGTTGCAAACCAGTGTCGTAACAGACGTTCAATGTTGGTCGGGTGAGGAAATTTGGGAGCCTGTCCAAAACCACCATGCTTCCAGTCCATACTGCTTTCCAGTTGTTTGCGGGCAATATCCAGTGGTGCAGCAGTCAGCTGTAGATCATCGGATGGTGCGGCTGCCTGCATCGACGCAAAGGCCTCCATGAGTGAATCATTCTGTTTTTGCAGCTCATCCTGTTGCTGGTGATAATAATCACTGATGTGCTGTAACACATCACTGAAACCGGGCAAATTATATTGTGTCTGTACGGGGAAGTAGGTGCCGGCAAAAAAAGGGATCTGGTCCTCCGGCATCAGGAACAGGGTTAAGGGCCAGCCACCTGTGCGCTGGGTCAGCATCTGGTGGGCACGCTGATAAATTTTATCCAGGTCCGGCCGTTCTTCCCGATCTACCTTGACGCTGATGTACAGGCGGTTCATCAGCTCTGCGGTGACCGGGTCTTCAAACGATTCATGTGCCATCACATGGCACCAGTGGCAGGCAGAATAGCCGATAGACAACAGAATGGGTTTGTTTTCAGCGCGCGACTGCTGTAATGCCTTTTCACCCCAGGGTAGCCAGTCTACCGGGTTGCTGGCATGTTGTAACAGGTACGGGCTGGTTTCCCGGGCGAGTTCGTTGGTCATACGGGTTGTGTTCTTAAAGCGTGCTGCGCGGGGTTGATCAGCGTTTGCGTAGTGAGCTTGACCATGACTCGTTTGGTATGCCTTTTGCCAGCTTGATGTAGTTACTCATATCGTTTTCTATCCAGCCCTGTTCGGTGCGCTGTGGTTTCGCTTCAAAGCCCCACCAGAAACCGGTGGCATCCTGTGCGAACCACTTGATGCTGTCCGGGATAGGCAGTCGGTCGAGTAACTCGTTAAATTCATCCGCGCCAGCCTTGTTGACCGTTTTGTTGATTTTCTTGTTGAAGCCCTTGGTTTTTAGCTTTTCTTCCTGAATGAATTTAATGGTCACAGAGCTGAGGGTGATCACGTCACCATCCAGTAAGGTATGCTGGCGTACCCGTTCTCCATTAACATAGGTACCGTTGGTGCTGTTCAGGTCCTGAATATAGGGTTTATTGTAAAGCCAAACGATACGGGCATGGCGGCCGGAGATTTTCGGATCGAGCAGACGTAGCTGGTTATCGTGGCGACGCCCGATCGTGATCGTTCCACGACTCAGCTCCAGCCGTTCGCTATGGTCATCATCAAAATCAATAATCAGTCCGTACATACTTCTGCTTCTTTACCGTGTTTGTCCAGGGTAACCCGTCATGCTGGGCTTTTAAATTTGAATAGAGTACCTGTTGGCATGCTTTTTATTATACCCTATCAATATATTAGATAACTATATGGGTTTTTGCTAAATGAGCAATGAAAAATCACCGGAATCTACGCATAGATTACCAGCATTGAGGCTGAAAAAAAATGAGCACAGGCGCCTGCGTGCGGGTCATTTGTGGGTTTATAGCAATGAAATCAATACAAAGCACAGCCCATTAGCTGATTTTAGCCCCGGCGACCTGGTGCGTCTCGAAGATAATAGTGGCCATTTGCTGGGCACAGCCTACGTCAATCCTCAGGCCCTGCTATGTGCGCGCCTGCTAAGCCGTCGGATTGAAGACGTGCAGGACGTGGCATTCTGGCGCTTGCGGTTCCGTCAGGCGCTGGCGTTACGCACACGCCTGTACGCAGAGCCGTGTTACCGCTTGATCTATGGTGAGTCTGACTTTTGCCCGGGGCTGGTGGTTGATCGCTATAGTGATGTATTGGTCGTGCAGACGGCCACTGCAGGTATGGAGCGCTTGCTGGATACCCTTGTGGAAGCCTTGCGCCTGGAGCTGCAGCCCAAGGGTATTTTGCTACGCAATGACAGCAGTAGCCGGGATCGGGAAAATCTGCCCCGTTATCAGCGTGTCGCCTGGGGTGAGGTCGCTGACCAGGTGTTGATTAAGGAAAACGGTGCGCAGTTTTCTGTGTCGATGGAGCAGGGGCAGAAAACCGGCTGGTTTTACGACCACCGGGAAAACCGTGCACGTCTGTGTCGCTATGTGTCCGGCCTGCGTGTACTGGATTTGTTTAGTTATACTGGTGCATGGGGTATACAGACTGCGCTGGCCGGGGCTGAGTCGGTGCTGTGTGTC
>DRJJ01000204.1 GCA_011052255.1 Gammaproteobacteria bacterium
GTCAATTCTGTGCGCACCCCTGGTGTTCAAGGGGAATTGTTTTGGTGCGCTGGAAGCTATCAATAAAAATTCTGAAAACGGTCTTTTTGAAGAGCAGGATCGAAATCTGTTAAGTATTCTGGCTAATACGGTTGCGATGGCAATACATAATGCACGCATGGCGGAGGATCTTTTATTCCAGGATCGCACGAAGCGAGAACTTGCACTGGCGCGTGATATTCAGGCAGCTCTGCTGCCTGGTAATAGCGCTGACTATCCAGTCTATGGTTACAATGTTCCTGCCAGGATGGTATCGGGCGATTTTTACGATCATTTTAAGCTTGACGATGGTCGTATATGCTTTGGTCTGGGAGATGTATCTGGAAAAGGTATCAATGCCTCGCTATTAATGGCGAAAACCATATCGATCTTCAGATGCCTTGGGAAACGTATCGTGTCTCCTTCAGAGTTATTAACCGTACTTAACAGTGAAATCTATGAGAATTCAACACATGGTATGTTCGTCACGATGGTCGCCGGGATCTATGACCCTGAAAACAAAAGTTTACTCATGGTTAATGCCGGACATCAGCCCCCACTTTTAAGAACGAAAGATGGTCAGGTAATTTTGCAGGAAATTGCTATGGCCCCATTAGGGGTAATGCCTGATGTCGAGTACGAGGAATATCGTCTTCAACTTGATGACAGCGAACTGTATATATTTACAGACGGTCTGACTGAGTGCTGGTTTAAGCGAGAGGAGTTGCTGGGTAATGATGGCGTGATCGATATGATCAACAGGTTTTCAGAGGTTATTCCGTCTGATCGTTTAACTACCATTGTAGAATATGTTACGCGCTGGAAGCGTGAACATACCGGGTATTTGTTTGATGATATTACCATGATGCTGATTTCAGGAAATGAGTCAATAGCCTATAATAGAACTAATAGGGATGCCTAAATAACGTTTCAAGGGCTATTGATACTGTTCTGCGGGTATATCGAAATGAATTATTTGTATGTAAAAGGAACCTCTTATGTTAATCATGCAGGTTTTAAAGCTTGCGCGCCAGTAACCGGGGCAGAGAATAATATCTGATAATATTTAAAAACAATCAGAATTATCCATCCAAAAGTGATCGCTATATTATATAGTGAGTTCTATAACATTAAATCGAATCAAAAATCATGATGACGGGTGTCCAGGTTATTTAAATTACCTGGTTATTTGTGGCCCTCTAGTAACTTTTAAGTACAAAAGGGGTTAATGAAACAACAACATGCAATGTATGTGAGCAGAGCGGGGGGAAGAACCATGGCTCATAATCTAAATCGGAGTAAATATGTACAAATTAAAATTAATCTTGTTATTAAGCATGTTGTTCCTTGTAACTTTAGCTGAATCCAGAGAATTAAGTTCTTTAAATACTCACTGGCCCAACTATGTCAATGTGGCGCACTCATGACTAAAATCCGCGTGTTTATTCGTGACCAGGACTTTAATGTTATTGAGTTTCATCAGCGGAACTCGGATATAGCATAAGGTTAAATCGTGCAGATGCCAGGGCTTAGCATGAATCTCGCACAAGGCAACACCTCCTGGTAATGAAATATCCTGCTATGTGTTACCAGTGCAGAGGAAAACAATGCTAAAAGTCGCTGCAATTTTAATCTTTCTACTCGGAGCTGTACATTCAATTCTGGGTGAACGCTATATCTTAATCCGGTTGTTCCGTAGGGAGAACATTCCTCGCTTGTTTGGCAGTGATTCTTTTACAAAAGGAACATTACGCTTTGCATGGCACGTCACTACTTTTGCATGGTGGGGATTTGCTTATCTCTTATGGCAAATATCAGCGGGCGAAGAGGGTATCTCTCAAACAGTCCTTTACACGATTGTTGCCGTATCGTTTATAAGTGGTGTGTTTGCATTTTACTTCACCAGGGGAAAGCATCTAAGCTGGGTGATTTTTATCATCATTGCAGGATTGGCTTATTGTACAGCCCAAAACAGCTGACTGCCTTTTTGGCCCTGGCCGTTTTTACCTCATGCACTATTCGTCCTGAATAGTGTTACACTTATACCAGCAATTACTGAAGGTTTCGTTTGATGGTAGAAGAAAATCAGGATGTTGGTTTCATGCAGGTGGTAAAGAGTGTTTTATCTGGCATGTTTGGTGTGCAAAGCAGCAAAAACCGTGAGCGGGATTTTACCAAAGGCAAGCCGATCCATTATGTTGTGGTGGGCCTGTTGTTTACCGCCATGTTTATTCTCACCCTGGTAGGTGTGGTTAAACTGGTGTTGCATTTCACCGGTGTCTAATGAACTTGCCAGTCAATTCCCTGTCACGGGCCCTTATTTGATGAGTAGAATGTCTGACTAGATTGCCGCTATTTTAGCGCGCTGTTCTTTCAGTTTTTTCAGTGCGAGCGCCAGTTCTTCTACGTGTTGCCGATGCTTGTTGACTACCTGTTCGGGTGCGCGTGATACGAAATTTTCATTTCCCAGCTTGGCTATGCCATTGCTATGTTCAGATTCCAGTTTACCTATCTCCTTATCCAGTCGTTTCAGTTCGGCATCCTTATCGATCAGGCCAGCCATCGGGATCAGTATTTTCATTTCGCCTACTAATGCGGTGGCAGATTCCGGGGCGGGCTCATCGTTGCTCAGTACCTGTATGGATTCAATGCGGGCGATACTGGATAACATGTTCCGGTATGCGGTGAGTTTGTTCTGGTCAGACTCGCTGGCATTTTGCAGCAGCACGGGTAACAGTTTTCTGGGTTCGATATTCATCCCGCTACGAATGCGTCGTATGCCGAGTACAAACTGCATCAGCCAGTCCATGTCGGTTTCGGCTGCGGTATCTATTAGTGCTTCGCTCGCCTCCGGGTAGGGTTGCAGCATAATGGTTTCACCCTGCTTGCCTGCCAGTGGCGCGATGCGCTGCCATATCTCTTCGCTGATAAAAGGTATAAGCGGGTGAACCAGACGTAAGATGGTTTCCAGTACACGTACCAGGGTGAAGCGTGTACCGCGTAGCTGTGCCTCGCTACTGTCATCGTTATAGAGTACGGATTTGGATAGTTCGAGATACCAGCTGCAGTACTCGTTCCAGATAAAGTCGTAGCAGGCCTGTGCGGCCAGGTCAAAACGGTATTGCTCAAATGCCTGGATGACGGCTTTTTCTGTGCGCTGCAGACGTGATTTAATCCAGCGGTCGGCGGAGTTAAGCTCAATCTCTCCGCCGTTTTGGCCGCAGTCATGTTCCTCGGTGTTCATCAGGACATAGAGTGATGCATTCCATAGCTTGTTACAGAAGTTGCGATAACCCTCTATGCGTTCATTGGTAAGAGTGACGTCACGTCCGGTAGTAGCCAGTGCGGCGAAGGTAAAACGTAATGCATCGGTACCGAACGCAGATATACCCTCGGGGAAGTTCTTGCGTGTGAGTTTTTCAATGCGTTTGGCCATTTTAGGCTGCATCAGTGCAGAACAGCGTTTTTCGAGTAGTTCATCCAGTTCGATGCCGTCGATCACATCTATCGGATCCAGCACATTGCCTTTGGACTTGGACATCTTTTGTCCTTCACCGTCCCGTACCAGTCCGTGGATGTATACCTCGTGGAAGGGCACGTCACCCATGAACTTGATACCCATCATGATCATACGTGCTACCCAGAAGAAAATGATATCA
>DRJJ01000205.1 GCA_011052255.1 Gammaproteobacteria bacterium
CAACCTCATTCATGGTGTGATGAATCTTGTCGAGAAACGTGTTGAAATTATTTCCCAGGCGATCGATAGCATCATTGCCATTTATATAGACGCGTTGTCTGAGGTCGCCTTTTCCTTCTGCGATATCATGAAAACTCCTTTCCAGTGTTGCCAGTTGGCTAACCACCATTTTGCGAAACAGTACGAACATAAGTAATGAAACCACGACACCGATTATGAGGTACAGAACAGCCATATTGATCGCGGCCTGACGTAATGAGGTATTATTGGTGGCTCTGATTTCACCCAGGTCTTTTGAGACGTTTTTCTGTGAATGTTCCAGCATCTTGTTCAGCCGATCAAGATTATAGCCAATAACTATTTTTCCTAGTGCTACACCCTCATAAGAAACGGGTGATTCGACCATTTGTTCAGGAGATATCATTTTCTTTGTCACCGGTCTGTGCCATTGCGTTACCATCGGTATTATAAATAGCAACATAAGATACATCAGGGTCACTGGCAGCAATATCTGCGTATTCCTGTAATACCGAACAATTTTTGACATTAAGGATGATAGTTGTTGAACTTTCTTTTTCAGCTCAGCTTTGGAATTGTCCTGGCTATTTTTCAGTTATTTTTTGATAACCTGATCAGAAGCCAGCAATAACTTTTCCAGTGCCGTGCTTTGCTGTCCATACATGATATAGGCAGTGGCAGAAAAGAGTATGACCAGACCGGATATTAACGCCAATGAATATTTAGATGTTATATCCATTCTCGTAAAGTTAGCTAAAAAGTTACCTGATTGTCTGGTAATATTCATTTTTTCTCCAGTGTTTATTTTGTTGCTAATAGGGCGCGTATTATTAGTTGGCGATTACGGGCTAGTAAGGAGGAAGACTCAATGCCTTTAATGTGTTCTGTAATTCTTCAAGGCTTAATGGTTCGACAAAACCACGGATTTTCGCAGTCTTGCTTGCGTTATCACCTGGTGTCAGTTTATGTAACGCAGATTTTATACTGCCTGTAACAGCAGGGTCTGCATCGGCGCTGACTGTCATGATCCACTGAGGATACAGAGCGCTTGAATGAACCTGTTTCAGACTGTCTGATGCCTGATCAACATCCTCTACACGTAATGAGGATAGCGCAAGGTTATCTAAATACTTGAGGATTGAGAGAAAATTTACTTGACACCCGATAAGACATATATAAAGAATAGTAATTAATCGTGCGTCCTACTCTTGAGAAAGCAAGAATATGAATGTGACGGATGAGGTGTGCGTAAAAAGAAGTCTGAATGTGTTTGGTGCGGTAGAAATTACTGATCTACTTTTTTGCGACCGCATTATAAACCAGGGCTATTATCAGCCCACCAATAGCACCATCAAGAAAGCCCCATAATGCGCCAATAACACCACCCAGGAAGCCTGGTTCGAATCCGATATACACTGAGCTCATGATATCAACAAATGCAGTTGACCAGCCGAAGATTGCTGCCCAGCCTGCAAACAACATACAAAGCGCCCAGGCAGTGCCAAGCGCAATTGCGAGTGCTTTTACATTTAACTTCTCCATTATATCCTCCAGTCTCGCGTATGAATTGTATGTTTACCTGCATTGCTGTCCTGTTAACGCCCTCTCCCTTAGGGAGAGGGTTGGGGTGAGGGGATCAAGACAGGTAACTTACTGCTTATTAAGGTATACATGCTCATGATGCTGGTATTTCGTTATGCATACACCAGAATGTGCCGTCAGGTACAGGGTCTGGCTACGTGTCAGGTTCGGCTGATATTCTGGCGAGCAGCTGCCCCCTGAATTGTAGTTCTTTGTTGAGTTCGATGCGCGCCAGTTGGGCCTCAATTTCGGTATCAGCCTGTTCCTGTCGTGAAAGCAAGTGCAGAACATCCGCTTTTAAACAGGTAAACCACGATTGCCAGTTTTCAAATCCTGTGCGGCCCACAAGGTATAACCTTCCTTGAGGTCATCAAGTCCCTCAGATGGATGCCCCAGTTTTGCAGCAGCCCAGCCACGAACTACGCGTGACATACCAATAAATTCAGGGAAGCCAAATTGTGAAGAAAACGCTACGCATTGTTGTGAATATTGCTGAGCCACTTCGGGTTCATCACATTGTGCAGCCACAATCATATTGGCGAGCAGAGAAAAACCTACGGAATGTGGCTGATTCAGTGTTTGAGCCAATTCATAAGCATCCCTTGCATGTTGGTGTGCCATGTCGGTTTTATTGCAGGCAACGCAAGCCAGTGCCAGATAAAATCGGCCGAAAACACCAAAATCCATCAAATATATCGGGTACAGGGCAGCGTCACGATCGGGTTGATACAGATCGACAGAGCGTGTCAGGTAGGCGTGCGCCTGTTCTGATTCGCCCATGTGGAATGCGATCATACCGTTAATGTTACAGGCAGCCATGACGGCTTCATCGGAAGTCACATCTGAGCTGACTGCATTTTCGTTTTCTATTCGATTGGCAGTCTCAAGTAACTTAACAGCAAGAGGGTGGGCGATTTTAAACTCGGCACGACCCCAGTGGTAAAGACACAGCCCATAGGTGATAGGGAACTGCCGTGGTTTACCGGGTAGTTTCTGACAGAGTGTATAAGCACGTTTTTGCACGTCGCCAAAATCCGGGCTACCTGGCCCCGTCAGTACCATAAGTAGTGGGTCCCAGGACTGACAGCAGTAATAGCTCGACCTCATCTTTTGCCGGGCTGTCAGCTTCGTCCTTGAGCAGTGCAAGCCCTGTCTTGAGATGTTCGGCAGCTTCTCTTGGTGCACCCCTCTGTAAGGTCTGCATGCCTGCCTGTAACAGATAGCGGCTGGCCTCGAGGGTACGATTTGCACGTGCCAGGTGGTGTGCCATTATTTCGGGTGCGCCCTGTACCAGCGATGCAAAATCTCCCTGCAAACATTCCACCACACGAGCATGCAAAGCCGCACGTGCCTTGAGAAGAATGGAATCATAGGCGGTATTTTCTACCAGTGCGTGTTTAAATTTTAGATGATGGGTATCCAGTCTTAAAATCAGATCTGAATCAAGCACCTTATGTAAAGCCGCAGTAAACACGCTTTCATCCATTTGCGCCACGGCGGCCAGAAGCGCCTGCAAAAACTCCTGCCCTATAACGGAAGCTACCTGTGCTACTTTTTTAGCCGGGCCCAGATGATCCAGTCGTTCCATTAACAAATCAAGTAAGGTGTCTGGAACGCCGAGCCCAGACATGTTTGCGTTATTCAATACATCAGCGGCGGGATCTGCCTGTA
>DRJJ01000206.1 GCA_011052255.1 Gammaproteobacteria bacterium
ATAATTCTCTCTATCTTGAAGGCTTGCCACCAGCGTTTGAAGGCTACACTATATTGCACCTCAGTGATTTGCATGTAGATATGAATGAGCCCGCTATGCTGCATATGGCTGAGGTAATACATGGGCTTGAATACGACCTGTGCGTCATGACAGGTGACTATCGTGCCAAAACCTTTGGTGCCATCGATGCCACCCTCAGCGGACTTAAGAAAATTGCACTCTCGATTAACAAACCCACTTTTGCTGTGCTCGGAAATCACGATAGTATCCGCATGGTGCCTGAACTAGAGGAAATGGGTATCCGTTTTTTGCTGAATGAATCTATCGTACTGGAATACGAGGGGGAAAATATTTACCTCGCAGGTGTGGATGACGCACACTACTTCAGGGTCGATAATATCCAGAAAGCCTCCAGCAACATTCCCCATGAAGCAGCTTCATTATTATTGTCTCACACACCCGAAATCTATATGCAGGCCGCGCATGCAAATTTTGATGCTTATTTATGTGGCCATACACATGGTGGCCAGATCTGTCTTCCGGGAGGATTTCCGCTAACGCTGGATGCAAAGTGCCCGCGGTACATGGGCTCTGGGAGCTGGCGATACAATAATATGTCTGGATACACGTCGGTTGGTGCGGGCACTTCTATTATAAACGTACGTTTCAACTGCCCGCCAGAGATCACCTTGCACTGTCTAACCGCCAGGCAGGACAGGCCAGAATTATAATTTAATAGGGCTGCTTTCGTATTTTTAATACAAACAGAATTTTTGATACAAGCAACTCCAGTGCAAAAAATGCGAACAGAACCGTAACAACTTGTCCGAAGTCCAGACTGAAAACATATTGGTAATATAGCAGCGGGAGTAATGACTCTGGTATCTGGTCCAGTCCCAGAAACATGCTGCTTGATGGCCTGTTCAATCGTCGTTTGATAAAACTCGAGCTCAAATCGCCTAGCATGGCCAGCATGGCAATAATTGCCCCAACATGAATGGGCACACTGACCATAACTGCTACCAGACTGGTCAGAATCAGAGCTGACAAAATACCACGTATTGTTTTGGATGGGCCGAACAATGGCTTTCCCGCAAACTGATAACCGGCATCAAGCGGCAGGGAAAAAGTGTCCCCTAACATTTTTCCTGCAAGGATAGGCACGCCATTGGCCACCCCCAGCAATAAAAGTATAGTTAACTCATGCATACGGTTTCGTACTGTCAACGCTTGTCAGCTGTGCTGAATAATTAAACTATTGATTTACGTTCCTTCAACCAGTTTTCTACCAGCTGACTAACAATCCTGGCCTTTTGGCTGATATGGACTGTGCCAGGGGTATTAAAAATTGATGTCCAGTCAGGCTCATCAGCTACCGAGACAAGATATTGCTTCAGGTCATTGGCATCGGTTATACCCGTAAACTTTCTAAATTGTTCGTAATCCTGGGTGCCCATGTGATTATACAACCATGCCTGCCCCGCCCAGGACTGCAGCTGTGTGTACGAAAACCCAGTTTTAAGTGCCAGATCCAGCCAGCAGATGCTGGCCATGTTGTCCAGATTATCAAAGCCCTCACGGTTTAAGCGAATTTCGTGAGCCTGACTCATCCCGGACAATTTGCTCAACGGGATGGCACTATATTTTTCACCCTTAAGCCCGAGGGCGGCACTGGCTATTTTAGTTATGGCCGCCAGTCCTCTGCTGGGGAAAAATCCGATAAAAAAGCTGATGATTGGTATCAAACTTGTGTTTGGCTCCTCACCCTCCCCATGAATTACCATGTAATCGGATATATCTCCGTATGCGAATGATAATACCAGTGCCAGTATGCTTCCCGTTATCATACGTATAGAACTGGATACAAAAATGTTAGGCACCATGTCCAGCGTAAAATAACTACGCACCATATGACCAATCAGGTAGGTATAAGCGCCTGCAAAACCATACATAAAAGCCGTCAGGCTGATCATTAAACGAGCCATAAATGCATGATCATCATTCGCTACATAATGAAACATATAGGGCCCTAGCATAAGAAAATTTGCTCCCTTGCTAAAATCGACCCCGGTTATCTGGCTGCCCGGCGGTACTGTCGGAAATGGCATGGGCTTGAGAAGAAGGAAAATACTAACACCAAATATAATGACAATAGTCAGCGTAATAGTGCTGCCGATGTAATTCTTAAATCTGAATGATTCGTAGATCCGCTCATGGATATAATGACCTAGCCGGTTAATTTCTTCCTTACTTAACTCTCTTTCCACTGATCGGATTTTTTCATCCCTCATTTTTACAACGTAAAACAGGATAATCACAGGCACTATCAATATCGCAAACAGTGCCAACAACAAATTATACTGGAAATATACAGGGTCAAACCATGTTGTGATATCTAAAAGCAGGGCTGCCGGATTGCCTGAAAGCTCAAACAGCAATACCACACCATATGTTAGCCCTGCCAAAAATACGATCCCGAGGATTACATAGACATGCTTAAAATTAACTTTCATAAGTTTAGCCTTTTATAATTATTTTATTCAATAGCGCCTGTTTGCTTCATCAGCAAGAAGATGGAATCAGCCATTAATCGGTAACCTTCAATATTCGGATGTATCGCATCTGATTTCAGTGACGAATCTGACAAAATATCTGCCAAAATTTCGTTTTCTATTGGTATATTATAGTCAAGCGCCAGTTTATTATAAAATTCAACGCTGGAAAGAAATATTCCCGGCCGGGGTATGCCTAACAGAATAACGCTAATACCCCGGTTTCGTGCTGCTCTAATCATTGCGCTTATATTTTGCACAAGTTTTTCAGCGTCCAGTTTTCTTATTAGATCATTTCCACCGTGGCTGATAATAACCAGTTCTGGTTGATATTTATCCAGTAAGCCAGGCAATCGCCTGAATCCTTCCCGGCTTACTTCACCGGGTACGCCCGCATTGATCACCATCCGATCGATCATCCGTGCCAATACAGATGGGTAACTATTTTCCTTGTTTACACCAGTACCTGCTGTAAGGCTATCACCAAAAGCCAACACCACGGCATTATCCGAAAGTGCCTTAATGGCAGGCTGCTTATCTGAACAGCCGGAAGTCGATACCAGTAATACAATAACGATTAACCATTTTTTTAACATAAAACACGCCTTTTAATCCTGAATATTTCCTCTATGTCTGGAACCTTAGTATTACTCTGGTCTTAATTTATTTAAATAATGATCATAAAATACAGCTAAAAAATTATGTGTTCGCTGTCACTGTTTACAAAACTTAACTTTAATTGACTTGCTATACGATGTTTACGTCCGTAGTATTTTTTTCGCTATATACAAAGCATAAAAACATACTGAAATTATGGAGAATTTTATCATGGAACATAAAAACCTTTACTCAAAACTGGTCTTGTCAGTTTTAGCGACATTTATTTTTTCTGTGTCTACTGCTACAGCAGGTGACCTTAATCCAAAAACACAAAATAAGGTAGACGCCTATAAACAAAAGCTTGCCACATGGGCTCAGGATCCTGACGTTATTTCTGCTGTTAAAAAGGCAAACAAGCAGGATACAAATATGGACAATGCCAAGTGGAAGGCCATGAATAAAAATGATGGCAAAGTGTTAAGCTATCAATCCAGTTCTGCTGGTAAGAAACTGACAAAATGGAACAAGGATAAGTCACTCGGCAAGTTATTCCTGCGCGATAAAAAAGGCAACTATGTAGCTGGCAGCAAAAAACCAGCTATTTATAATATCGCCTCTCGTCCAGCCTTTTCAAAAGCAGAACCAGGCCAGGGCTGGAACTCAAGCAAGGTTAAGCCAGACCCTACCACGAATCTTGCCAGCATCCAGGTATCCTATCCGGTCATCAGCAATGGTGAGAAGATTGGCGTCATACACACTAGTGTGATTGTTGAATAAAACTGGCCTCACGTCACTACCTGAGAGATCATGACGCGAACTGCTGTGCGGTAAGCTAAGGTCTCTCTGGCTAGTGTCACAAACCGTTATTCTGTCAGCTGCTCGAACAGCTGCCTGGTGTCCAGGCCTATTTTCTCAGGATCAACATCAATCAGCCCACATAGTGAAACGATCTCTATGTGTTCTACCAGACTGATTTTGCCGTCGCTCTTACTGACGGCCAGGCACAAGTTGATCAGCAACTCTGCTGTTTCCTTATCCGCAGCCTGTACCTTAATAACGGAGAGTGCCTCTTCGTGGCCTTGTTTTGGCGAAGCGATGATCCTGTCTGTGAAGTGATTGAACAGATTCACACCTTCATGCGGGTCGAATACCTTCAGCTTTTCCAGGGTTTCCATAATCTGATCTACCCGAATGCGTTCGCTAAATGTCACCTCTCCTTCTGATGCGGATACGATTGCGCAAGCAGCCATGGCTGCTTCCAGAAAAGGTCTGTTATGCCTTTTTTCGGAACTGGCATGATATAGGCTGGTAAACCTGCTGAGTATCCCTGACATGATCGATTCCTGAGTTAAATGCAATACACTTATTTTTGCGGTACCAGTATGGCGAATTGTTCGCAGCCGGTAACCTGAATATGATACCAATATTTTACATGTTTTTTCCCGGAATCATCTGATTTATTGATTGCCTGTCACTGGCACGACTACTGAGGTAAAGTAGTACTACTGCTTATCAGCTACAAAGCTGGCACCTGTGCCGTTGTTGCTGTATCGTTTGTATCCGTTGTAAGTTATTGAATAGTGATAAATATGCCACGTCCTACCCAGATATTTCGCTTGATTCATATCAATGTGGTACTGGTTCGTCACGGCCTGGATGAACTAATCCTGGCTACCCATCTGTTACGGCCTGTGCGCTTTATGATGTACCTGACACCCTGGTACTGGTTGCGTAACCGCAGCCTCGAGCGTGGGGTGCGAATCAGACGTGCCCTGGAGGATCTGGGGCCTATATTCGTAAAATTTGGGCAAATACTGTCTACCCGTCGAGACCTGTTACCCGATGATATAGCCGAAGAACTGATACGTCTTCAGGATCAGGTGCCGCCTTTTGATTCAGTCAGGGCACAGCAAATCATCGAAAAATCTTTTGGCAAACCGGTCAGCGAGCTTTTTGCGTCATTTGACGCACAACCTTTGGCTTCGGCTTCTATTGCGCAAGTCCATGCTGCGACCATGCACGATGGTCGCGAGGTGGTGGTCAAGGTTTTACGACCCGATATTGAACCGGTCATTCAACGAGACCTTGATTTACTGTATACCATTGCCGGACTGGCTGAACGTTTCTGGCAAGATGGCAAACGCTTACACCCGGTAGACGTGATCGGCGAATTCGACAAAGTGATACATGACGAACTGGACCTGGTACGAGAAGCTGCTAACGCCACCCAGTTACGGCGTAACTTTGAGGGGTCTGAACTACTATATGTGCCCAAAATAGACTGGGATTACGCACACAAGAACGCACTGGTCATGGAACGCATATCCGGCATACCCATAGGTGACATCGATAAAC
>DRJJ01000207.1 GCA_011052255.1 Gammaproteobacteria bacterium
ATAGCCACAACGACGACCCTGGCCTACGCGCTCGCCCGACTGGATATAACAATGCAGCGGTTTCCAGTTACCCTCTTTCTGCAGCAGCATGACGATATCATCGCCTTCGTCTGTTCTTATCCATGTGCTGGCATACGTGGCATTATGCTGCATACCCCCTGCGCTGCTTTCCCCTTCAAAAAACAATATTTTCTGCTGCATTTTCCCTTCAATAGGGCTGCGAATCGAGTAACTACCCAGCAGGTTCATGCGCATGCTGATACGCAAGGCCTGACGATCCATATACGGATCATGATCTTCGGCAATGGAAGTAATCACCCCATCGACCGGGCAGATAATCGCCAGCGGGATCGAGGGGATTTCCCTGTCCGGGTCGCGGTAGATAAACCCGATAACAACTATAAGCAGCCACAGCGGAATGGCCGTGTAGATATGTACAAATGTCGCCAGCGCGATCGATATGGCCAGTAACAACAGAATGACCCGGTATCCCTCCCGGGATATTTTCATTTCGTTACGTGTCACCGTTCAGGACTCAGCCGAAGCAGACAAGCCTGATGACGTGCTGTGTTTCCGATAACATGGCTTGATTCGACTCCATTCCGTGCGGCCTGTTTCCGTTTATTGCCTAGTTTTTGGTCTGGTCAACAATGCGGTTGGCCTTGATCCAGGGCATCATGTCACGCAGGCGCGCACCCACTTCCTCGATCTGGTGCTCACGACCCAGACGACGTTTGGCCTTGAGTGTGGCCGCACCTGCCTGATTTTCCAGAATGAATTCACGTGCAAATTCGCCATTCTGAATTTCATCCAGTATGCGTCGCATTTCTTTCTTGGTTTCAGCGGTCACGATACGTGGACCACGAGTCAGGTCACCATATTCTGCAGTATTGGATATTGAATAGCGCATGTTGGCAATGCCACCTTCATACATCAGGTCAACAATCAGCTTCAGCTCGTGTAAACATTCGAAATAGGCCATTTCCGGTGCATAACCGGCTTCGACCAGTGTTTCAAACCCGGCCTGAACCAGCGCCGTGGCGCCGCCACACAATACCGCCTATTCGCCGAACAGGTCGGTTTCGGTTTCTTCCTGGAAGTTGGTTTCGATGACGCCGGCGCGACCACCCCCATTGGCTGACGCATAGGACAAGGCGATGTCTTTGGCATTGGTGCTGGCATCCTGGTGTACCGCTATCAGCGTCGGTACGCCGCCGTTCTGTGTATAGGTAGAGCGTACCAGATGACCCGGACCCTTGGGTGCAATCATGATGACATCAAGGTCTTCGCGTGGTTCGATCTGGCCGTAGTGGATGTTAAACCCATGTGCAAACGCCAGTACCGCGCCCGGTTTGATGTTCGGTGCAATACTGTCACGATAAAGCTTTGCCTGATGCTCATCCGGTGCCAGTATCATCACCAGATCAGCGATCTTGACTGCCGCATCGATTTCCATAACCGTAAGACCGGCACCTTCCGCCTTGACGGCAGAAGCTGAACCGGCACGCAAGCCAACCACCACGTCAACACCGGAATCTTTCAGATTATTGGCATGTGCATGGCCCTGTGAACCGTACCCGATGATGGCTACTTTTTTGCCCTTGATGATCGAAAGATCGGCGTCGTTGTCGTAATAAATGTTCATTAAATTTTACCCTGATAATTTAAACCAAAAAATACACACATGGCACGTAAGCTAACGCACCACACTATTTCGTTACAGACTGAGTGACACATCTCCGCGAGTAATGCCGATCACACCTGATCGGACCACCTCCAGAATCGGTGCCGGCATTGCCTTGATAAAGGCATCGATCTTTTCACCGGAGCCGGTAAGCTCCACTGTGTAGACACTGTCGGTCACATCGATAATATTACCCCGGAAGATGTCGGACAAACGCTTCACTTCCTCACGTTCCTTGCCGTCACCCACACGCACCTTGACCATCATCATTTCACGCTCAATGTGCGCGCCTTCCGTCATGTCCTGCAGCTTTACCACATCAATCAGTTTATTCAGCTGCTTGGTGATCTGCTCGATGATTTCTTCTGTACCGCGGGTCACCAGTGTCATGCGTGACAGTGACGGATCATCTGTCGGTGCAACGGTAAGCGACTCGATATTATACCCACGCGCAGTAAACAGGCCCGCCACACGCGACAGGGCGCCGGCTTCATTTTCCATTAATATAGAAATAATATGTCGCATGGTTACACCAGTATCATTTCATTCTGGCCTGCACCGGCCGGAATCATCGGGTAGACATTCTCTTCCGGATCAGTCAGAAAATCCAGAAATACAGCACGATCACGAATTTTCATGGCTTCGCGCAAGGCACCCTCAATATCAGCCGGGTCCTTGATCTGTATACCCACATGGCCATAGCTTTCTGCCAGTTTAACGAAATCAGGCAAGGACTCCATATATGACATCGCATAACGTTTATCATAAAAGAACTCCTGCCACTGCCGCACCATGCCCAGATAACCATTATTCAGGCAGATGACCTTAATCGGTAATCCATACTGGCGTATGGTAGACAACTCCTGGATACACATCTGAATACTGCCTTCGCCAGTGATACAGGCCACTGTGGCATCCGGGTGCGCGAGCTGTACACCCATCGCAGCCGGCAGGCCGAAGCCCATGGTACCCAGACCGCCGGAGTTGATCCAGCGACGAGGCTGATCAAAACCGTAATACTGCGCGGCCCACATCTGGTGCTGGCCCACGTCAGAGGTGATATAGGCATCACCACCTGTCACTTCATAAAGGGACTGGACCACTGCCTGCGGCTTGATAAAGTCACCATCTGTCTTGAATTTCAGACAATCCAGCGCGCGCCATTCCTCGACCTGTTTCCACCACTCGGCCAGTGCTTCCTGATCCGGGCTGCGCTTGTCGGCCTTCAGTAACTTAAGCATTTCTTTTAATACATGCCCTACCGCGCCGACGATGGGTATATCCACCTTGACGTTTTTTGATATCGAGGCCGGGTCGACATCAATATGGATAATCTTTGCATTGGGACAGAACTTGTCGACATTGCCGGTAACCCGGTCATCAAATCGTGCACCGATCGCAATCAATACGTCACAGCTGTGCATACCCAGATTGGCTTCATAGGTCCCGTGCATGCCAAGCATGCCCACAAACTGCCGGTCTGAGGCCGGATAAGCACCCAACCCCATCAGGGTTTGGGTAATAGGGAAATTCAGCAGACGTGTAAATTCAGTCAGCTCTGCTGCGGCGTTATCCAGTACCACGCCGCCGCCGCTGTAGATCATCGGTCTTTTAGCTGCCAGCAGCATATCAACGGCTCGTTTTACCTGGCCGGTATGACCCTTGACCACCGGGTTATAGGAACGCATGTGTACTTCGCGTGGGTAATGATATTCGGCCTTCAGCGCTGTGACGTCCTTCGGAATATCAACAACGAC
>DRJJ01000208.1 GCA_011052255.1 Gammaproteobacteria bacterium
GCCGTCCGGGTAGCCGCCCCAGGTGCGTATCACGAAAGTAAGAATGCCAATACCCATGCCGTAGATCAGGCGACCCCAGAAAGTGGTACTGGCCGTGACCGGGTCGGTGGCGATGAAAAAAGCGCACAACATGGTGCCGCCACTGAACAAGTGAAAGAACGGCGAGCTGTAAAGGTCACCATCATACATGTTGAACATCCACGACCAGAAGAACAGTGCGCTCAGTACCGCGAGTGGTACTTGCCAGTTGATAACCTTCTTCCAGTATAACCACAGGCCGCCAGCCAGGAACAACAGATTAATTAATTCCCATCCCTTGCCGGCAACATTGCCAAATAAAGAGTTACTACTGATTTCACTGATGGTTTTATTTAGTCCGATACCGGTCTTGATCTGGTCCATCGGCGTGGCCGAGGTTACTGCATCCAGGGTATTCATATCTGCCAGTTGCCCAAAGAGTTGCAGTGACAGGGTGTCAAGCAGGCCCAATGAGCCACCGGGTTGAGGTATCGGCCACTGCGTCATTTGCCTGGGAAACGCGATCAGTACGACGACATAGCCAATCATGGCCGGGTTAAAAGGGTTATAGCCCAGCCCTCCATATAAATGTTTGGCGACAACGATTGCAAAGCTGATCGCTATGACAGTCAGCCACCATGGAACCGTCGCTGGCAGTGCCAGTGCCAGCAATATGGCAGTGACCAGCGCGCTATAATCTGACAGGTAACGTCTGACAGGATAATGCCTCATGTTCAGCATGGCGGCTTCGCATGCTAGTGCGGTGGCGGATGCAATCACGATATTCACCAGTACGCCAACGCCGAAATAAAACACTGAGGCCAGTGCCCCAGGCACCAGAGCCAGCAACACCATACGCATCACATCGGGTACGCTATTGTTGTTTTGTTGGTGAGGCGAACTGGCGCTGATAAATGACATACTGTCTCCGTTAGTAATCAAGTGCCGGGCTTATCGGCTTGATCTGTTTGGCCGTTTTGAGCGGGCACTTGTGTGGTTGCCCGTCTTTCATTAATTTGCTGGATTTTACCCTGTTGATCCGGGGTCAGGTTGTCCACATTGGTTTTTTCGACACCCCTGGTGGCCTGTTTCTTTTTAACGCGTTCCAGCGCAGCCTTGATAGCGGCCTTTTTGGGGTCTTCATTGGCATCCGAACCGGCTTTCGGTTTATTCAGGGCGGCTTTTTTCTTGCGCATACGTTCGGCGCGTTCACGTTTTTCCTGCTCCAGCCGATCTTCCCGGAATTCAAAACGCTGACGAGCAAGACTGGATTTAGAGCGGCTGCGTTCCTGTTCCCATATTGCTGTCTTTGCAAAACGATAGTATTGCACCAGTGGTATCTGGCTTGGACAGACATAGGCGCAGCAGCCGCACTCGATACAGTCAAACAGGTGATAATTCTGTAGTTTGTCAAAGTCGCGCGCGCGCGCGTACCAGTAGAGTTGTTGAGGTAACAGGCTGACCGGGCAGACGTCCATGCAGTCTCCGCAGCGGATGCAGGGATAGTGAGTGTCGGGTGGACTGGTTTCCTGCGGACTTGCTACCAGGATACAGTTTGTGGTTTTGGTAACAGGGATCTGGTCAGACGATACGGTAAAGCCCATCATTGGGCCGCCTATGATTAGTCTTTGCGCTTTGTCGGTGTAGCCACCGAATTGTTCAATGAGTTCTTGTATGGGTGTGCCTATCAATACCGACGCGTTGCCTTGACCATGAACCCCATCACCGGTAACGGTTACGACACGGGATATCAGTGGCTGTGATTTTTCTACGGCATCATAGACTGCAGCTGCAGTGGCTACGTTGTGGACGGCTACGCTTACATCAATTGGAAGGCCGTCGTGAGGCACCTCAAGGCCGGTCAGTATCCGTATCAGTTGTTTTTCACCGCCTGTAGGGTAAAGGATGGGTATCATGATGACTTCAACGTCTGCTACGCCCAGCGCATGTGTAGCGAGACGCATCGCATCGTAGGCCTCTTGTTTGTTTTCCTCGATACCAATCAGGCAGCGCTTTGCCTGTAGTGCATGACGCATAATGATCAGACCCTGAATGACATCTTCAGCCCGCTCACGCATCAGCATGTCATCACAGCTGATGTAAGGCTCACATTCGGCACCGTTCAGAATCAGGGTGTCGATTTCATGCCGGGCACCGGGGTTGAGTTTGATAAAGGTAGGAAAGCCGGCGCCACCTAGCCCAACGATTCCAGCTTCGCGAATCAGACTGCGCAGGGTGCTGGGGGTCAGTTTTTTGTAGTCCTGTTGAGGGGGCAGTTTACCCCAGCGGTCATCACCATCTGGTTTGATGATGATGCACGGTGCAGACAGACCGGATGGATGCGCAATGGGTTGTTCAATAGTGTCAACTACCGTGCCGGACGTGGAGGCATGGATAGAGGCGCTATAGTAACCACTGGCACGAGCAATAATCTGTCCCTTGCTGACCCGATCGCCTGCACGGACCAGGACCTCTGCCGGTTCGCCGATATGCTGTTGTAACGGAATTACCAGCCTGCCCGGTATGCCCAGTTGTTGAATGGGTGTACGAGTGGAGACGTCCTTGTGGTCAGGCAGATGCAGACCACCCATAAAGTGCCACAGCTTACCCGCAGGTTTTTTCATGTCTGCACTTCCGGTGTGAGAGAGGCGTCAGTTTGTAGTGCTTCAGGCGTTGCTTCCGGGTATGGCCATTTCCAGTGCTCAATGTCCTGCCTGACAGGTATCATGTCTATGCATTCTACCGGGCAGGGCGGGATGCAGAGTTTACAGCCGGTGCATTCCTCTGCGATCACGGTATGCATTTGCTTGGCGGCTCCCAGTATGGCGTCAACCGGACAGGCCTGAATACAAAGCGTACAACCGATACAGACCTGCTCATCGATAATCGCAACCATGGGTTGCTCTTCCACACCGTTTTCTGCGTTGAGTGGTTTGGGATCGACGCCCAACAGTTCTGCCAGTGCGTCTATGGTTGCCTGCCCACCGGGTGGACACTGGTTAATATCGGCCTCACCGTTGGCCATGGCCTCTGCGTATGGGCGACAGCCAGGGTAGGTGCACTGTCCACATTGCGTCTGCGGCAGCAACGTATCGATCTTGTTTACGATCGGGTCACTCTCAACATGAAAATAACGCGAAGACAAACCCAGTATCACTCCGAATACGAGTGCCAGCAGGCTGATGGCAAGTATCGCGGTTAGCATGTTTTGTTACGGCGACTCATGCGCAGGTCAGGGTTTGACCAGGCCGGCAAAGCCCATAAAGGCAAGTGACATGAGGCCGGCGGTGATCAGCGCGATTGCATTGCCCTTGAATGCCTCAGGCACATCAGCAACGGCAATGCGTTCGCGCATGGCTGAAAACAGGATCAATACCATTGAAAATCCGACTGCTGCGCCAAAACCATACAGAGCAGATTCGATAAAGCCGTGTTGTTCCTGAGTGTTCAACAGCGCGACACCCAGTACCGCACAGTTGGTGGTGATCAAAGGTAAAAATATACCCAGCACCTGGTATAACACCGGGCTGGTTTTGTGTACGACCATTTCGGTGAACTGCACTACAAACGCGATGACCAGTATAAAGGTCATGGTGCGCAGGTATTCCAGTCCCAGCGGAACCAGGATGTATTCATTGGCCAGGTAGCTGCTGATGGATGACATGGTCAGCACAAAGGTGGTGGCCAGTGACATACCGGTAGCGGTTTCCAGTTTGCGCGATACGCCCATAAATGGGCACAGGCCCAGAAACTTCACCAGCACGAAGTTATTGACCAGTATGGTGCTGACCAGGATAAGGATATATTCCGACATGCTTATATAGTATCAGATCAGACGGAAATTGTGGGAATAGACCCATGTGTTGTGAGGGTACTACGAGCATCTGGCTAATACTGCAGATGCTACGGTCTGGAATGGTGTCTATACTAAAGTGGTAATTCCAGCTAATCTGTGTGTGGGTTTTTGTTTTCTCAGTGGTTTCCCGATGAGGGAAAGTCCGGGTTTTTTTATCAATGCAGCTACTGGAATTCTATAATTATATTTAACAGGTGACTGCAAGCTTGTCACAAGGAGGTGCATCTTGGCGCACACTCAGCAAAACACAGACAATCTGAAAAACCTGAATCTCCCGTTGGAACGCGATGGTTTTATGCGCAACCTGATCCGCGAACTGTCGGGGCTGCTGGAAGATATGGTGGGTCTTGAGGAAACATCCGGCTTCATCAGCGTAGTCGGACAACATATCGGTACCGAGATTAACCAGCTCTACCGGCAGGAAATGAATATTTCAAAGCTCAATCGGGAGCAGGTGTCGGAAGTGCTGACTGATCTCAAGCGCCGTATCAATGGCAGCTTTGTAGTGGAAGAACAGGATGACAGCAAGATTGTTCTGGTCAACAAGGATTGTCCGTTTGCCGAGAAGGTAAAAGGCCGTACCTCTTTGTGTATGATGACCTCAAACGTGTTCGGCGTTATCACTGCCGATAATCTGGGTTATGCCAAGGTCGAACTGCAAGAGACTATTGCACGCGGTGACCCGGGCTGCCGCGTGGTGATTCATCTGAATTCTGACAGTAAGGAAGCTCAGGCTGCAACGGGCAGGGATTATTACGAAACCGAATAATAAACATGACACCAGCGCAATTCACCAGCTTCGCTAGCCCCCTGCCGGATGCCCTGTGCCTGGTTGACATCACAGGGCAGATCATTGTGGCCAACCCGGCTGCCGTGCGCTTGTTTGCTCAAGACAGCCAAACCCTGTGCAGCAAGACCCTGTTTGATCTGATTATTGATGAGCAAGACAAGCTTGAACAGACCCTGCGTATCTGGTCAGGTAGTCACGATGCGACGCCGGGCGTGTTGCAGGTGCGCGTTCGTTCCGGAGAGAGTATTCCCTGCCATGGTTATGGCAATCTTATCCAGTCCAGAACAGATGATGGCCCGGCATTAATTATGCTGCGTATCGTAACCCGGGAAAAATTCACCCAGAGTTTCAAGGCGCTGAACGAAAAAATCGCACTGTTGCAACGGGAGATCATGGAACGTCGCAAGACTGAAAATGCCCTGGCATACAGCAAGGTTCAGTTTGAGGCCGTGTTCAACGCTATTCCCGACGCAGTAATTTTTGCAGATACTGAGCGCCGCATGATGATGAACAATCCAGCGGTACACGCTATGTTTGGTTTTAGTGATGAGGAGCTGATCGGTCAGAAGACCGAGATGTTGTATGCTGACAAACAGATTTTTACCGATCAGGGCAGACGTCGTTTTCACATCGGGTCAGATCCAAAAACAGGTGCTTATGAGGTTCAGTATCGGCGCAAGGATGGTAGTCAGTTCTGGGCCGAAACCCTTGGTACTCAGGTCAAAAACCGTAAGGGTGAGATCATGGGTTTTATCGGTCTGCTTCGTGACATCACTGAACGCAAGCATGCTGAAAAACAAATGCGCGAGAGCGAGCAGCGTCTGGCAGATGCGCAACGTATGACCCATATAGGAAACTGGGAACTGAACCTGGTTAGCTATGAGCTGACATGGTCAGATGAGATTTATCGTATCTTCGAAGTTGACCCCCTGGAATTTGATGCTTCTTATGAGGCGTTTCTGGATGCCGTCCATCCGGATGACAGGGAACGAGTGAAAAGGACATATGCTGAATCAGTCAAGAATAAAACACTCTATAGTGTCGAACATCGTTTACGCATGCCGGACGATACCGTCAAGCATGTCGTAGAGAGTTGCCAGACATTTTATAATGACGACAATCTGCCGGTACGCTCCATTGGCACAATACAGGATATTACCGAGCGCGTGAGTATGGAAGAGGCTCTGCGTCGCTCACAAAAAATGGAGGCTATCGGTCAGCTTTCTGGCGGTATCGCACATGATTTCAACAACCAGCTCGGCGTGATTATTGGTTATCTGGATTTTCTGAAAAATCATTTTCCTGAAAACGAAAAACCGCGTCAATGGGTTGAAACAGCGACTCGCGCGACCTTGCGCTGCATGGATCTGACCCGGCAATTGCTGGCCTTTTCCAGACGCCAGAGCAGTGAAAAATCAGTCGTGGACCTTAACGCTTCTATCAAAGAAATGGAGACCATGATTACCCGGTCGGTTACCCCGGAGGTAGAGGTTCAGTACTCACTGTCTGGCGAGCTGTGGTTGGCCGAGATAGACCCGGGCGGGTTTCAGGATGTGATTCTGAATCTGGTGATCAATGCACGTGATGCGATGCCTTATGGTGGCAAGTTGTTGATAGAGACCGGGAACAGATGTCTGGATGCGGACTATCCCAATCTCAACCCCGACATTGAATCTGGTGACTATGTGCAGTTGACGCTGAGTGATTCCGGCTCCGGTATGGACAAGGAAACCATAGAGCATATCTTTGAGCCCTTCTTTACCACCAAGCCCGAAGGTGAGGGCACCGGTCTGGGCATGGCGATGGTGTATGGTTTTGTGAAACGTAACGGCGGTTATATCAAGGTTTATTCGGAGCCTGATGTAGGAACAACAATAAGAATTTATCTGCCTCGCTCTGCGGCTTCCGATGCTGTCGATTCTGTCAGTGCCGGAAGAGAAATTAAATTGCCTGGTGGAAAAGAATCCATTCTGATCGTCGAAGACGAAGCCGATTTACTTGCGCTGGCTGATGGATACCTCGAGGAACTGGGCTACCATACCCGTCTGGCCGAGAACGCCGCACAGGCACTTGAAATACTGGCAGGAGGCCAGGAGTTTGATCTGTTGTTTAGTGATGTGGTGATGCCTGGTGGTATGAATGGTTATGAGCTTGTATCGCAGGTAACCAGGATGAAGCCCGACCTCAAGGTATTATTGACTTCGGGCTATACCGCGAAGAAGATTACCCACGATGGACTTGAGCGGTTTTCTGCCAATATCCTTGCCAAGCCATATCGGAAGCCTGAGCTGGCCCAACGTATCAGATTGGTGCTTGATGAGAGGATGGAGCGGGTAGAAAACCGGACAAATGCACACAACACAAAAGAATGTCTCGAGGGTCGCATCATCCTGGTGGTTGATGATGAAGAGGATGTGCGGGAATTGTTTAAGTTCAATCTGGAAAGACTAGGTTATAAGGTCATCCAGGCTTGTAATGGTAATGAAGCGATTGTCCTTTACCAGCAATCACTGGAGAGTGGCGAGCCGGTTGATGCCGTTCTACTGGATCTCTCCCTTCCCGGAAGTATGGATGGAAAAGAAGTGTCGGATAAAATACGAAATATTGATCCAGATGCCAGAATCATTGTAGCAAGTGGACATACGACGGGCCCGGAGATGACTCAATATAAGGATTATGGATTTAATGGCGCGCTGGATAAAAACTTTAACCGGGAAAAAATCAGGCAGGTACTCGAACAGGTGCTGTCACCCATTCCATGACGAGTATTGTAGCTTTCCATAAGAACCACGCTATTTGGCAATTTATTGTAATGAACCCGGTTTACGTAATATGGAGACAGTGACATGAATCAGCCCAGGTTGATAGTGATCGATGACGAACCTGATCTGGCGGGTTTTGTGTGCGAAGTAGCAGGGCAGACAGGCTATGCTGTTGAGCAGTACCACAATGCGGGGTTATTCATCGAACAATACGATAAACGTGCTGATGTTATTGTTCTTGACCTGATGATGCCTGGTATGGATGGTGTTGAGGTAATCCGTTTTCTGGCAGGCATTGACTGTGATACCCAGTTGATTCTGATCAGTGGATTTGACTCAGGTGTCCTCCACTCGGCACAGAAGTTGGCAACGGAGCAAGGGCTCAATTTTGCCGGAAGTCTGAACAAGCCCTTTCGCTATGATGATTTACATAAATTACTGAGCGAGTTGTCCATTATGGCCAAAAGTGCTGCCCGCCAGATTGCTTTTGAGGCCCCGCCAGTAGACGAGTTACGTGATGCACTGAAAAATAATGAGTTGTTGCTTCATTATCAACCCAAGGTAGGGCTCAATGGCTATTCCGTCACCGCCGTAGAGGCACTGGTACGCTGGCAGCACCCGGTTCATGGCTTACTTGGTCCGGACCTGTTTATTCCTGTTGCTGAAAAACATGGTTTGATTGATGACCTGACATGGATTGTACTGGAACAGGCTATGGCACAATGTCAGTCATGGGGCGAACAGGGCTTAACCGTGCAGATTGCAGTGAACATGTCATCAAATACGCTGAAAGAGCTCGATTTGCCTGAAAGAATGGGTGATCTGGTTCAAAGATATGGCCAGGAACCTTCTCAATTAATCTTCGAAGTCACCGAAACTGCTTTGATGCAGGAGTTAACCAAATCACTGGATATTCTGACACGGTTGCGCATGAGAGGATTTCATCTATCTATTGACGATTTTGGTACTGGCTACTCCTCATTGGTACAACTTCACCGGGCACCTTTCTCCGAAATCAAAATTGACCGTTCCTTTGTTATGGATATGGACCGAGACAAGGAATCCTACGCGATTATAGAAACAGTAATTGTATTAGGGCACAAGCTGGGCATGAAGGTAGTGGCAGAGGGGGTTGAAACGCAGGCCAATCTGGAACAACTTGCTGCGATGGGCTGCGACCTTGCTCAGGGCTACCACATAGCTCGTCCGCAACCTGGAGTAGCCACTACGGTATGGCTGGTTGAGTATAACACGGTCGGCTAACCGGGGGCTCTTTAAGTAACCGGACATATATTGGTCTACAGTTAATAGTTGTCCGCATTATTCGTGAGGAGAATTAGTATCAGCTCAACCATCAAGGCGCTTGTTGTCTTTATGCTATTGATTCAAATGGCATCGGCGCATGCCGACAAACCGCTTGTGCTGGGTATCATTCCCTATGTCAGCCCTGATGTACTGGTGCAGCATCAAAAAAGCCTGAAAGACCACCTTGAACGTGGCCTGGGCAAACCAATATCAATGGTGACTGCTAAAAATTTCAAGGTGTTTATTCAAAATGCCAAGGCAGGAGTTTATGATCTGGTGTACGCGCCGCCTCATCTTGCTTATATACTGGAGCAGGACTATGCATATCAGCGTGTTGCCATGACCACTCATAAAAAGCGGGGTTTGTTTATAGTAAAAAAGACATCGCCATTTAAACAGTTATCAGATTTGCGTCACACCAGGATTGCACTGGTTCCCGCGTTGTCACTAAATTCGCAAATGGCACGCAAGGAATTACGGGGCGTTGGGTTGAAAGCAAACGAGGATTATACCGTCATCAAGGTGAAGAATTTTAGCAATGCCCTGTTTTCTCTGGTAAATGATGATAGTGATGCAGCCCTGTCAGGTGTCAAGCCATGGAAGACATTTGACAAGCGATATAAGGGCGGGCTGAGAGTGCTTGCAAAGACCAGAATCATGCAGGGATTTATGATTATGGCTAAACCCGATCTTGAACAGGATACGGTGCAAAAACTCCGACAGTTAAGCCTGTCATTCAGTGATACATCAGCAGGTAAAAAGTATTTATTTAAAGGTTTAAAGTTGATCGATGACAAGTCTATGCAAAATCTCGACGAGTTCACTACAATATTAAAATAGTAATAATCATATTGTACAAAAAAATACGGAAATCCCTTAGGCTAAAATTAATACTGGCAAGCGTGGCGGTAGAAGTTGTCATGTTGTCTCTACTACTCGGTAATAGCCTGCGCATTATTAACAATACGATACAGGAACAAACTACACTTTATGTTGAGTCGATTAACCCTTTGCTGGTTGTGTCGCTCAGTGAGTATGTATTTACCAGGGATTATGCATCACTAATCGTTGTGCTGGACAAGCTGGTAAAGGCCCCGATGAGCAGTTTTACCTATATCGCAGTTTATGATGATCAGCATAATGCATATGCAAAAACAATCGGTACACCCGGTACACTTAAAACTGTTAGTCAGGGTGAGGAAAGCAGGCTGGACAGTAATATTCTCCATGAGTCAACGTCTTTATACCTGGCTGACCTGAATGTAGGCAAAGTATACTACGGACTGGATATATCTGCATTTATTACATCAAGAGAAAATATATTACAACAGGGTGTGCTGATTGCAGTGCTCGAAATTTTACTGACGGCTCTGCTGTTGAGTCTGGTCGGTTACTATCTGACACGTCATTTGTATGAATTGTTAACCGGTATCAGGAAGGTAACTCATGGGCAATATGACAAGGATATATCAATAGCCAGTGAAGACGAAGTAGGCCAACTGGCGGCAGGCTACAATATGATGACTCAGGCCGTTCGAGACAGGGTTGATGCACTGACAGACGAAAAACAGCGCTTGCAGATAACACTGGAATCTATTGCTGATGCGGTTATTACAACTAACAAGTCGGGCGAGATTGATTATATTAATCCTGTAGCAGAGGCACTGACCGGCTGGAATCATCTGGATGGAGTAGGTGTGCCGCTGTCAACTGTTTACAAGGTACATGATGAGGACACCGGGAAGGCGATTGAGAACCATGTGGTGGAATGTTTGCGTAACAGCGCGGTGTTGCATTCAGGGCCTCGTGCAATACTTGTCACCCGTGAAGGAATCGAACTGGCCATAGAGGATACAGTTGCGCCTATACAGGATCATAATAAAGACACTATTGGTGTAATACTGGTTTTCCGTGATATTACCGAGCGCATAGCAAGAAAAAAAGAGCTGTTACAGCATCGTTACAATCTGGAAAAGCTGGTTTCCAAACGTACGCAAGAGCTGGAAACAATCAATGATGAACTGGAGTCGTTCAGCTATTCTGTGTCACATGATCTCAGGTCACCTCTGCGAAGTATTGACGGCTTCAGTCGAGCGCTGCAGGAAGATTGTGAAGATCAGATAAATGACCAGGGAATGGATTTCCTGCGGCGCATCCGTAATTCAGTTCAGCGCATGGGTGCCTTGATTGATGACCTGTTGATGCTTTCCAGAACGACCCGCCGGGATTTTACTCCCGAGATGGTCAACATCAGTGAGCTGGCTGAAAAAATTTCAGGTCAACTTCGGATCAGTAAGCCTGAAAGAAAAGTTGAACTGGTGATACAGGCCGGACTGGAAGTATATGCAGACCCAGGGCTGATCGAGACCGTTATGGAAAACCTGCTTGGTAATGCGTGGAAATATACAGGCAAGCAGGCGCATGCGTGTATCGAGTTGGGCCAGATTGTAAATGAGGATGAGGCAGCTATTTATGTCAGGGATAACGGGGTGGGATTTGATATGCACTATGCGAGCAAACTATTCGGTGCATTTCAGCGTCTTCACAGTACCGATGAATTTCCGGGTACCGGTATTGGTCTGGCAACAGTCGAACGCATTATCAACCGGCATGGTGGCCGAATCTGGGTTGAAGCGGCTGTAAATAAAGGAGCAACGTTCTATTTTTCCCTGCCAGAGCACGGTTCCGAGGAAGTCCGGTAATATGCATATCAGCGAATAAGGCGGGGTAATGTGGCCAGCTTCGTGTGGGAATTGACCTAAAGCATAATTACCACAAAAAAACTACAGTAATACATTCCTGAGCCGATAAATACTACTGAGTTACTCCAGTAACGCCTGATTTTATGGCAGGCATATTGAATTCCCGGCTAATATAAAATGTTTTTGAACAGAAAGTTCAGGCAGAAAGCGTTATTCAGGTGGATATTCGCCATGATTTAGACTAATCAGGCGGAAGTGGCATTCAGCATCTTAATTGTTATATATGAATTGCAGGAAAGGGTTATGACTAAAAATATGGGTCGGATAGACCAGGTATTACGTCTTGGTATCAGTATCGTTTTGATTTATGTAGGCTTTGTTGATCAGGAGCTTATTAATGATCATCTTACCTCTATGATTGCTGGTATTATTGGTATAGTGAATCTTCTGTCAGCCTTGATTGGCATCTGTCCTTTGTATTCAATCACGGGCATCAATACCTGTCACAAAGAAGGCAAATAATCGGGTTTATGCGATTAAGATTTCAAATTCTGTTTTCTGTACTGGGCATTACGTTTCTGGCACAGGCGGTTTTTGGTTTGCTTGCATATCGTGAACTCACCGAAAGCCGTGGCGACCAGCTAACTATATTCCTGCAGTATCTGACGCGTGAGATAGCAGAGCGTCTGACTTTGCCGGGTAATCCTGATAAGGCTGAACGTCATCTTGAAGAACTGCGAAAAAAATTTTCAACGGCACAATCTGTTTTACTCATCCAGAAAGATGATCGCATTGTGTATATTGCGGGTGCTGAGGGCTTGAATAGAGCCGATATTTTACCGGGTCTGAAATCGGCGTATTCAGACTCGGACAAACATGGCATGATTGATCTGGAAGGAATCCAGTTTTACTGGGCGGTTAGTCAATTACCCAATAATGAATATGAGCTAATCATGCTGGAGCCGGCGGGTGACAATGAGGATAGAATTACGTCAGCATTAAGAATGCGTTTAGTAAGCTCTGGTTTTGTTATTCTCTGGATGGCGGTATGGGTAAGTTTGATTCTGAGTTCGAAAATATCCAGGCAGCTGGATGAGAAAAACGATCAGCTTGAACACTTGGCATTACATGATAACCTGACGGGTTTGCCTAACCGAAGATTACTGACCGATCGACTTGAACAGCTGTTGCGCCAGTCTCAACGTAGTAAAGAACCCTTTGCCCTGCTTTTGATCGATCTGGATCGATTCAAGGAAATAAACGACACCCTGGGTCACCCGTTTGGTGATGAAATATTAAAAAGGGTTAGTTCTCGTTTACTCAAGTCTATTCGCGAAGAGGATTCTATAGCGCGACTAGGGGGGGATGAGTTTGCAGTATTATTGCCTCAGACAGATCTGCAAGGTTCAGAGCTGTGTGTAAATAGAATTATGCATTCAATGAATGCACCCTTCCGGATAAATGATGTGTCGACAGAAAGTAAGGCCAGTATTGGTATCGCATTGTATCCGGAGCATGGAGAGAGTGCGGATGTTTTAATGCAATATGCTGATGTTGCGATGTATCAGGCTAAAAAAGCGCAATCTGGCTATGCGGTTTATGATAACTCCCAGAATACATACAGCGTTCGTCGCCTGCAGTTGATGAATGACTTGCGTGATGCGGTTGAGAAAAATGAAATCCATGTTCACTATCAACCCATGATAGACAATGCCACACAGCAAGTTACAGGCGTCGAAACACTTGCACGCTGGCAGCATCCTGTGCTGGGGAATATAACGCCTGACGAATTTATAACCATGGCCGAACAGACAGGGCAAATTCGTTTGTTGACGATGCAGGTACTTGAGCAAGCGTTAAAAGATTGTAGCGCCTGGGAAAAGCTGGGCTATCATTTAGGTGTAAGCATAAATCTTTCAACATATTGCTTGCAGGATTTATCTTTACCTGAGGAAATCAATTCAATCATTCAACGCTATGATGTTGATGTTGCGGACGTAGAACTGGAAATAACAGAAGGTGCATTAATGCATGATCTGAGCAGGGCCGGGAAAATCCTGGATCAGCTTGGTAATATGGGTCTGCAATTGGCGATAGATGATTTTGGCACAGGGTTTTCATCGCTGAATTATCTTAAGAACTTGCCCGTTGCTACTTTGAAAATTGACAAGTCATTTATTCTGGATATGTGTGACAGCGAAAGCGACAATGCGATTGTTAAGACAATTATTGAACTAGGGCATAATCTTGGTTGCAGGGTTGTGGCCGAAGGAATCGAAAATCAGCGCACACTGGACAGTTTAAAATTATTGAATGTGGATACTATGCAAGGTTTTTTCTATAGCAAGCCGCTGCCTGCAGACAGGTTATTTGCATGGCTCATTGAGCATGATAAGCAGGTGTCAGTTTCAGAGGAAATATCTTCGGCCTGATTATTGATTGTGATGTGTTTCCGGTCTGCTTACTTGACCTTCATTCCTGCTTGCGCACCATCATCTGGCGACAGTATCCACAAGTCCTTGCCACCAGGGCCTGCAGCCAGAACCATTCCTTCGGACAGACCAAAGCGCATCTTGCGTGGTGCAAGATTAGCGACCATCACGGTGAGTTTGCCTTCCAGTTGTTCAGGTGTATAGGCGGATTTGATGCCGGCAAACACATTGCGGGTGTTGCCATCCGCATCATCGATGTCTAGCGTCAGTTGCAATAGCTTGTCAGCACCCTCTACATGCTCGGCTTTTACGATGCGTGCTATGCGCAGGTCAATCTTTGCAAAGTCATCAATGCTGATCGTGTCTGCGATGGGTGGGTGCTGACTGGCCTGCTGATCGGCATGGCGCGTCGGGCTTTGTTCGGTTGTACTGGCGTGAGCAGCCAGGTCGGCCTTGTTTTTTTCCAGCATGGCTTCTACCTGTGTGTTTTCGATACGTTTGGCAAGATGCTTGTACTTGTTGATGGTGTGGCCCAGCAGCAGTGACTGGTTGTCTGACCAGACCAGCGGTTCGATATTCAGGAAGCCCTCAACCTGTGCGATCAGCTCTGGCAGAATCGGTTTCAGATACAGGCTCAACAGGCGGAACAGGTTTATATTGGTGCTGCATAATTCCTGTAGACGTTGATCCTGACCTTCCTGTTTGGCCAGCTCCCAGGGCTTTGTATCATTAATGTATTCATTGGCTGTATCTGCCAGTGCCATAATCAGTTTAACCGCTTCACTGAACTGGCGTTGCTCATAGAGACTGGCTATGTTATCTGCTTCATTCTGTAGATTGCTGATCAGTTTAAGCTCAGCATCTGGCAGGCCGGCGCTCAGTTTGCCATCAAAGCGTTTGCTGATAAAGCCGGCCGAACGTGAGGCGATATTAATATATTTACCGATCAGGTTGCTGTTAACGCGCGCAACAAAGTCTTCCAGGTTAAGGTCGATATCCTCAACACGGTCATTGAGTTTTGCCGCAAAATAATAGCGCAGGTATTCCGGTTGTATATGATCCAGGTAGGAGCGTGCAGTAATAAAAGTACCGCGTGACTTGGACATCTTCTGGCCGTTGACGGTCAGGAAGCCATGTACACAGATTTTCTGTGGCGTGCGGTAACCGGCATAGTGCAGTGTGGCCGGCCAGAACAGGGCATGAAAACTCAGTATGTCTTTGCCGATAAAATGGATAAGTTCCGTATCACTACCCGATTTCCACCAGTCATCGAAGTTCAGGCCTTCTCGCTCACACAGTTTTTTGAAGCTGGCCATATAGCCGACTGGCGCATCCAGCCAGACATAAAAATATTTCCCGGGTGCGTCGGGTATTTCGAAACCAAAATAAGGTGCATCGCGCGAGATTTCCCAGTCGCGAAGGCCGGCCTCGAACCATTCTTCCAGCTTGTTGACCGATTCTGCGGGTAACGGGCTCTGGCCGTGGTTGCCAGTTTTCATCCAGTCACGCAAAAAGTCGATGCATTCGCTCAGCTTGAAGAAAAAGTGCTCGGTTTCCTTACGTATCGGCGTAGCGCCGGATACCGCCGAATAGGGATTGATCAGGTCAGTGGTGTGATAGGTTGCACTGCAGGTCTCACAGCCATCGCCGTACTGGTCCCGTGCATGGCATTTAGGGCATTCACCTTTTATGTAACGGTCCGGCAAAAACATTTCCTTTTCCGGATCGTAGTAGTGCTCGGTCATGCGGCTTTCGATCAGGCCGGCCTCACGCAGGTTGCGGTAGATGCCTTCGGACAGTTCACGATTTTCCGGGGTATGGGTGGAATAATAGTTATCAAAATCGATATTAAAGCCACTGAAATCGGCCAGATGTTCGGTCTGTACGCGTTCTATCAGTTGTTCAGGGGTGATGCTTTCCTGTTCCGCACGCAGCATGATCGGCGTACCGTGAGTATCGTCGGCGCACACGTAATAACATTCGTTGCCTCTCAATTTCTGGAAACGCACCCAGATATCGGTCTGGATATACTCAACCAGATGACCCAGATGGATGCTGCCATTGGCATAGGGCAGGGCGCTGGTAACCAGGATTTTGCGTTTTTCAGTCTTCATCGGCCTGTTATAAAAGTGTTTGCTGTGTCGTTTTGTTGTCTCTGCAGCGCGGCAGTATAACCTATTGATGTGATTGATAGTATGCCCTGACCCAGATCCTGATGCAGGATTTACCAGCAGTGTTATAATCCCGCCTCCCGGGTACATCAGTTAGGCCGCTAGCTACTATACTGCTCAATTTCATGTATAATACCCGATCAATTTAATAAGGCATTTTGGCTGGCATTGCGCCGGCAGCTGGTCTGGAGGTTTTAAGCATGTCAAACGTCACCGAAGAACAGGTGAAAGAAGCCCTGAAGTCGTACATCGATCCCCATATGGAAAAGGATCTGGTATCAACCAAAACCGTTAAATCCATTGATATCGATGGCGACAAGGTCAAGGTCAAGGTTATTCTGGGGTACCCAGCAAAAGGCTTTCAGGAAAAACTGACCGCTGAGCTGAAGAGCAGGCTTGAGGCAATGGATGGTGTTGCATCGGCAGACATCGATGTTTCCTGGAAAATTGAAGCGCATGTGGCCCAGAAAAATGTCGATTCAATCGAAGGTGTGAAAAATATTATCGCCATAGCATCCGGCAAGGGTGGTGTGGGTAAATCGACTACTGCCGTCAACCTGGCACTGGCTCTGTCGGCTGAAGGCGCCAATGTAGGCATACTGGATGCTGATATTTATGGCCCCAGCCAGCCACGTATGCTGGGTGTCAGCGGCAAGCCGGAATCGGCTGATGGGCGCAGTCTGGAGCCGATGAACAGCTATCACCTGCAATCAATGTCGATCGGTTACCTGATTGATGAAGACACACCGATGATCTGGCGTGGCCCAATGGTAACGCAGGCGCTGGAACAGCTGCTAAAGGATACCAACTGGAAGGATCTGGATTACCTGATTATCGACCTGCCACCGGGTACTGGTGATATCCAGCTGACGCTGGCGCAGAAGGTGCCGGTTAGTGGGGCCGTGATTGTGACCACACCGCAGGATATTGCGTTGCTGGATGCCAAGAAAGGCCTGAAGATGTTCGAGAAGGTCGAAGTGGCCGTACTCGGTATTATTGAAAACATGAGTATCCATATCTGCAGCGAATGCGGCCACGAAGAGCATATCTTCGGCGAAGGTGGCGGTATGCGTATGTCGGAAGATCATGATGTCGACTTCCTCGGTGCATTGCCACTGGATATCCGTATTCGCAAGGAAACGGACAACGGCAAGCCAACTGTAGTGGCTGAGCCGGACAGCCGTATTGCGCAGATCTATTGTGAGATCGCTCGTCGTACCACGGCCAAGCTGTCTATGCAGGCCAAAAACCACTCCGCCAAGTTCCCGCAGATTGTTATTCAGAATAACTGATACGCGCGTGGCGGCAAAAAAAGCGGGTGCCACAGGCGCCCGTTTTTGCTTTATTCTTTTGTCTGCCTCTGAGAAATAACAGTGGCAATGATGCGGTTCATTCTGCCTCACAGAACCTTGACGGGTTCATTGTGAGTACCCTACAGATTCTGCGTCAGGGCAACCACATCCTACGAGACTCTCAAAATCCATACCGGCTGCAACATGGATTTTCAATGTCCTTTGTGTCCTACTGACTGCCTGAGTTCGTAGGATGTGGTGAGGAACGAACCGCATCAGAGGTGCCAGGTTATTACCAGTTATGGGTTTTTGGTTCGCCTTCTGCAGCAGAATCCGGTAAAATACGGCGTAATTTATTTACCCGGAACCGTCCGCTATGAGTATTAAATCAGACCAATGGATACGCCGCATGGCGAAAGATCAGGGCATGATCGAGCCATTTGAAGCGGGCCAGATCCGAGAAAATGAGCAAGGCCGCATTATTTCCTATGGCACATCCAGCTACGGTTATGACGTGCGTTGTGCCGATGAGTTCAAGATCTTTACCAATATCAATTCGGCAATTGTAGACCCGAAGAATTTCGATGACGACAGTTTTATTGATGTGCAGTCAGACGTCTGTATTATTCCCCCCAACTCCTTTGCGCTGGCGCGTACGGTAGAGTATTTTCGCATTCCGCGCAGTGTACTAACGATATGCCTTGGCAAGTCAACCTATGCTCGCTGCGGCATTATCGTCAATGTGACGCCATTGGAACCGGAATGGGAAGGACACGTCACGCTGGAGTTCTCCAATACCACGACACTGCCTGCCAAGATTTACGCCAACGAAGGCGTGGCACAAATGCTGTTTTTTGAATCGGATGAGGTGTGTGAAACATCCTACGCAGACCGTGGTGGAAAGTATCAGGGGCAGAAGGGCGTTACCTTGCCGAAGGCCTGAGTTTATTTGCTTTCAGACCGGCTGAACTCTTCCAGCACCAGATCAAGTGTTGCCCCGTCCGGCTCCACGTGTTGCATGCGCACCAGTACATAACCCAGTTCAGGTGCCAGCCAGCTATAGGTGATGCGTTTCTTCTTCTTCGCGCGAACACGTTTTATTTTTATCGTGTCGTATTCACCCAGCTTTGTTTCTACGCGTTCCTTGCCTTCTACAGTAAACAGATATTCTTTTAGTTCACCCTTTTCAGCATAGTGAAAACGCAGTGATTGTTTGTCTGTCTGTACCTCTAGCATCGCTGCCAGCTGGATTGAAAATTTATCAACTGTGTTGTCGGGTAAATTCTCAACAGTCCATTCTTTCCCGGCAATAGAATTTGTAACTTTTTTAGCTTGCCAGTCGAATTTCAGGTCTATCTTCTTTGGTTTTTTACTAACACGCTCGTAGAAATAA
>DRJJ01000209.1 GCA_011052255.1 Gammaproteobacteria bacterium
AACTGGCTCTGCCGCTGATTAAAAATGACTATGGCAAATACCTGAAGGCATTGCTGGACGAAAAAGTATACTAGTACGGAGTACCTGTGAAAGTAATAAAAACAAAAATACACGATTTACTGATTATCGAACCAGCTGTCTTTGGTGACCAGCGCGGGTTCTTTTTTGAAAGCTATAATCAGAAGGTGTTCCGTGAAAAGATCGGGCTGGATGTCAATTTTGTTCAGGACAATCATTCACGCTCAGTGAAAAATGTATTACGGGGTTTGCACTATCAGGTAAAGCAGTCACAAGGCAAGCTGGTACGTGTTGTGGCGGGTGAAGTATATGATGTCGCAGTGGATATCAGAAAGAACTCACCCACCTTTGGTGAATGGGAAGGCGTTCATCTGTCAGCTGAAAACAAAAAAATGTTATGGATGCCGGCCGGCTTTGCGCACGGGTTCCTGGTGCTCAGTGAGACGGCAGAGTTTCTGTATAAAACCACTGATTATTATGCGCCCGAATATGAGCGCTGCCTGGCCTGGGATGACGAGACACTAAACATATCGTGGCCGATCAAAGGTCAACCGGAGCTGTCAGATAAAGACAAGCTTGGTATGAAGTTGTCCGAAGTGGCTGAATAACCAGGTCTGTGTTTGGGACAAGATTTTTACCAGATCAATCTAAAGTATTTTGAGTATAGAACTGAATGGATATACCTTGGCTCCAATACATTGCTCGATAATCATCGTAAACTGGAACTCATGGGAGTTACTCGCCCTTTGCCTGGAGGCGCTTGCCAGGCAGACAAACAAGGGTTTTAAGGTCTACGTTGCTGACAATGCAAGCGAATCACCACCTCCCGCAGAGATTTTTTCTATTTTACCTGATCTGAACTATATACAGAACGATAATAATATCGGGTTCGCAGCTGCAAATAATACCTTGATCGAACAGGCCAGGGATGCGCAATGGACGGTACTGTTGAACCCTGACACATGCCCGGAGCCAGACTGGATAGCACAGTTACTGGATGCTACAAAGAGGTATACCGATTATCAGGCCTATTCCAGCCGCCTTGTCCAGTATGATAATCACGAATTACTGGATGGAGACGGTGATGAATATCATGTTAGTGGCCTGGCATGGCGCAAGGGATTTAATAAAAGATATTCAGAACGTGTGACACCAACAGAGGTGTTCAGTCCTTGTGCTGCTGCAGCGATGTATCGTACAGATGTCTTGCTTGAGCTTGGTGGCTTCGACGAAGATTTCTTTTGCTATTTTGAAGATGTTGATCTGGGTTTCAGGTTAAGACTGGCCGGGCATAAATGTTTACTGATCCCGTCAGCGGTAGTCTACCACGTTGGCTCAGCTACGACCGGCGGACAGCAAAGTGATTTTTCTGTTTACTACGGGCATCGCAACCTGGTCTGGACTTTTGTAAAGAATATGCCTGGTCTGCTGTTCTGGCTGTTTCTGCCTGTGCACATACTGTTGAATATTATTAGTCTGTTCTGGTTTATCTTCAAAGGGCAGGGCAGAGTGATACTCCGATCAAAACGTGATGCACTGGCCAGGTTACCCAGGATGCTGAGGAAAAGGAAAGCGATCCAGGTGCATCGCGTTGCCTCAATATCAGCACTTTGGCGAATAATGAATAAAAGTATTTTCCATAAGTGAGCATCAAGCATGCCGGGCGGACCGGCTACCGGTAACATAAAAATCTCCAGCGACGGGGGTTCCCGGGTCAGTATGACTGACACAACCTGCTTTTTTCTGATTCCCACGCTCTGCGTGGGAATCCATACGGCATTCCAAACGAAGACTGAACCCAAAGTTCGCCAGGGACTAATTGATCGACAAAACTTGCTTTTTTCTCCATTTATCCGTACATTACGCAACCTCAGCAGGCGCGTAGCTCAGTTGGTTAGAGCACCACCTTGACATGGTGGGGGTCGTTGGTTCGAATCCAATCGCGCCTACCAAACAATTTAACGGTGTGTACTGCCTGCGCTACACACCTGATCAAGTACGATATTGAACAATCAAGTGGTCTCTCGTATGGATCACCACTGGAAAGGAAAAAAATATGCCTGTTATTACCCTCCCTGATGGTTCCAGTCGTTCGTTTGATCAGCCTGTATCGGTATATAATGTCGCTCTGGATATTGGCCCCGGTCTGGCCAGGGCTGCGCTGGCCGGTAAAATTGGTGATAATCTGGTCGATACCTCGTACCTTATTGAACAAGACGTAGCGCTCAGCCTGATTACCGATCGGGACGAAGAAGCTCTGGAAGTTATTCGTCACTCGACTGCCCACCTGCTGGCCCAGGCTGTAAAACAGCTGTTTCCGGAAGCCCAGGTGACAATTGGCCCGGTGATTGAAAACGGGTTTTACTACGATTTTGCCTACGAGCGTCAATTCACACCGGAAGACCTGAAGGCTATCGAAAAGAAGATGACCGAACTGGCGAAGGGTAACGACACGGTGACGCGCACTGTCATGGGGCGTGACGAGGCGATCGAGTTCTTTTGTAACATGGGTGAGCAATATAAAGCCGAGCTGATAGAAGCCATCCCCAGGGGTGAGGAGCTCTCGCTATACCAGCAGGGTGAGTTTATTGATCTGTGCCGTGGCCCGCATGTGCCCAATACCGGCAAGCTCAAGGCCTTCAAGCTGATGAAACTGGCCGGGGCATACTGGCGTGGTGATTCTGATAACGAGATGCTGCAGCGTATTTACGGCACCGCGTGGCAGGACAAGAAGGCACTTAAGGCTTACCTGCATCGCCTGGAAGAGGCTGAAAAACGAGACCATCGCCGTCTGGGCAAGCGCATGGACCTGTTTCATACCCAGGAAGAAGCCCCGGGCATGATCTTCTGGCACGACAAGGGCTGGACTCTGTATCGACAGGTTGAGCAATATATTCGTGAACGCATGCAGGAACACGGATACCAGGAGGTACACACCCCCCAGGTAGTCGATCGGACACTGTGGGAAAAATCCGGTCA
>DRJJ01000210.1 GCA_011052255.1 Gammaproteobacteria bacterium
TATCGGTACCACACAAGAAGGCACGTCTCACACAGCGTGAGATACAGTGATAATACGGGGTGGCGTCTAATGAAACCTGGCTATAACGAGGGCGGGGCATTGATCATCTCCTTGATCAGGTAAATCCATGTTGGTTAGATTATTCTTGATGAAGTATAGTTGTCAACTGTTGGTATGGGTGTCCAACTAATTACTGTAGTGTTGATTGCGCCTGGACCGACTCCTGCGTGTACTGGTACGGCGTTCAGCCATACTGGGTCTATATGGAACCATCTGTTACCCAGCATGTGTTACGTGCGAACTCCCAGCTAATCGAGCTGCGATGGCGGCCCATTTCGCGTGCGATTTGCGCGTAATTTAATCTGCGATCCTTGCTTTTTGAGGTACGAAATTATATACCTTTCTTTTGAGGTGATCTGTATATACTTGTTCATGGTTTCTCACTTCTTGGCGGGAGGGAAAAACTAGTAGTATTGCAGATTATCTCTTCTTGTGGAAAGATTGGTGCACTTACAAATTGAATTCACGTATTAAAGAACGAACTTGTTTATCACGAAGATTACAAGACTAGAGCAGATGCGAGGCAAAGTATTTTCGAATACATTGAAGTTTTCTATAATAAAAATCGCAGACATGCTTTTTTAAATTATATGACGCCTGTAGAATATAAAATGGAATATGCAGGTATTTAAATCGTCCGTTTTATTGGGGGAAGCTCTATTATGTACCTACAGCTTACAGGGAGATGAGATACAATGACTGTCATAATATTACCTGGTAATATCACGGCAGCCGGGATAAGTCCTGATCGTTGGCTTGATGACTATGGAGATTCCTTGTATCGATATGCTCTGAGAAAATTGGGTAAAACAACTGATGCTGAAGATATGGTACAGGAGACTCTTGTCGCTGCATTGCAGTCGCGCGCAAGTTACAAAGGCCATGCATCAGAAAAGACATGGCTTACGGGTATTCTCAAGCACAAGATCATGAATTTTATTCGTATACAAGTACGGGAGAAAACCGTCGATGATATCGGTGTATTATCTGATGCAGCTATGGAAAATGATGCGGTTAGCATGTTCGATACACGTGGTAGCTGGATTTACCCACCGACTGACTGGGGTGATCCTGATAAAATACTTCATAATCATCAATTTATTGATTCATTTGAGAGGTGTCTGAAACACCTTAAGCCTGCACTCGCCGAAGTTTTTTCGCTTAAGGAAATCATGGGTGTATCCAATCAAGAAATATGTAAGAAACTTGACATAACGATGACTAATTGTAGCGTGATGCTTTATCGTGCACGTATGGGACTACGATCCTGCCTTGAGACTAAATGGTCCGATATCAATAATAAGGAAATGTAATCATGCGTTCTTGCAAGCAAATCTCTTTTCTGGTGTCAGAATCACAGGACAGAAAACTTTCATTTCGTGAGTGGCTCAGTGTAAAAGTCCATCTTCAGATGTGCAAAGCCTGCGAGCAAATGGCCAGACAAATAAAATTGCTTCGCGTAACATCCACGAAATATATGTCTTCTGAAGACCATAAATCCAACCGTCCGAAAGATCATCTGTCTAAAGAAGCCAGCGACCGGATCCGAAAACGACTGTTTTGCGTGTCAGAAAAGGATAAGAATAAATAGCAAGGAGGTATCTCTATCGAAGAGGATATTCTATCTCGTCAGACTTTATTACATGACGTATAAAAAATTGAAATATTTGTAATAAATACCCGATGTATACGACTAAACAATGGGTGAACATATTCGGGTCGGAGAATGTACCGTACTTGACACCAGTCATTATTTCTGGTCGAGACGTTATTACAGATAGATGTTGGCATCTGTCACAAACGATTCGAATAAACCTCGAATTACTCAGATATTTCAATCATTTAGATAAGGAACCAAAATATGAAATATGCAAAAAAGGATTTCTATAAAGTCGTCATACCATCATTGGCATTACTTGGGATGCTCACATTATTTGGTTGTCAAAGTATGACACGGGCTGGCGGTATGGCTCCACCCATGGGGTCTAGCCAGGACGTGGCTGATTCACAGGATTTATGGAATACGCTGGAAAGGGCACAATTGGTCGGTGCCAGTGCCAAAAAATCAAATCCATATATGGGTACACCACCTCATGGAAAGATATTGGAAATACTACATCAACGCATTACAGTAAATGGCCATAATGGTCTGGCAATCATAAAGAGAAATTATGGTGGTCCTGGGGTCTCAATTAACAGTGTCGAAGAAAATCGCTCAAAATATCTTAAAGCGGTAACTGTCATGTTCAAACGTGAAGAAGGATATGATATTAAAGACAAGGACTGGTTCTGGGCAAAGTACAAGCCGAATGGCAGCCTGCACGTAAAAGAAAAAATGGGCATGAAAATCAAGTTAGCCGGTCGAGTCGCCAAAGGTCAGCCTGAAGGTTGTATCAGTTGTCATCGTGGTGCGCCAGGCGGTGATTTCGTATTTGCAAGTAGTATTCATCCCTGACAGATCGTCAATCTTAAAGGATTTTCAAAGGTGTCTCAGATGGAGCCATTATGGTTTCTGTCTGTTCGCCTGAGGGATTATGATTTCGGGATAGAATATGTAATCGTCCCCGCCAGCAGAACGATGGCAATAAATACACCCACGGTTATTGTCCTGGGTGGTACCTTTCATGATCCTGCCTGCCATGGCGATTTCCAACCCCATCATATATCTGGTCACCAGTTTCCCGTTTGGTTGATACTGCGCCCAGAACCAGTTCTTGTTATCCGGGTCATAGCCTTTTTCACGTTGGAACATGACGCTGATTGATTCGAGAAACCGGGTGCGATCCTTTTCGACATCAGATACTCGGAGATTGTCACCCTGATAGTTTTTCTTAACGATAACAAAACCACGATAATCACCAACACGAGCCATTCCGGAAACAATTTCCAGCACCCATCCATGAGGACGGGCGGCACCGATAAAAGGTTTTAATTTTTTGGCATGTTTGCCTACCATACGCCCCTGTTGCAGTGCTGCCCACAAATGTTGTGCATATTGAACATCGTCTGGCGTGCCTGCCTGACTATGCAACATGCTCTCGCAGGCAATAAGCAGTGTCGCCAGAACTATGCTCGCTAGCAAACGTAAAGTCCGGGTAAACGTATATGATCGATTAATTTTTGACATAATGGTTAAACAGAATAATAAAATTATACCGGTTGTAAAAAGTAGTTTGTTTATTATATCAGAGCTAATGTCAATAAAACCAATAAAACGGACACCCATCATAAGTACTGATAAAACATACTTTCCCCAAATGTAAACTGACCTTCACATAATTTCGTTTCTGCTACAAATATGCCTGAGATTGGTTGCTAACAGGAATGATTCGATGATATTGACAGGTCACGAAGAATTTCGAACAAGCGTATCTCTCAACTTGTAGTTGAACAGAGAATAAGGGTCGGGAAATCCAACTTAAGCTGTTACGGAAAGAACGTTTTACAACCCTGTAGTCCAGGCGTTCGCTCATATCCCAGTGCGATGCAGGTCTGTTTGAGTTTGAAAACAGATCCCACCATGCCTTTGAAGGGAGATTCGAAGTGCTTCGTTAGATAAAGCCAGTGTTTAGGTTCGATATTTAACCGATCAAGTACCGGTGGAATATTTCCTGATATCGCACCTTTCTTATCTTCACGCAGTATCTGGCCGGACCAGTCCACCAGCTCAAGGTAATCAGTTAGCCTGAAGGGTAA